>JAKAJX010000022.1 GCA_021824855.1 Bacteroidota bacterium
GTATCGGGTCTAATTTGATTTCGTTAAAAAACGGTCTTGTCGAAATACTTGCTCGCCAAAGTATTGATAAAAGAAACAATTTGTATTTATGATAGTTTAGTCGTTCACATTTAATAAACCCAACTCCATGTTGGCTAATACACTTTTGAAATGTCGGGCATTCACTTTCTAAAAGTTGTCCACCATACATAGCACGACTTGCATAATCTTCATAGTAGTGACCTAAAAGAGCATTATCACATTCGTCGCATAGTAACCCACCTTCATATTCCCCGTCTGAAGGTTTCTTAATTTCCCATTTTTCAACAGATCCTTGTCTAAATGGTTGTAGAACAAGTTTATGGTTTTCGTCAAACATTCCTTTGTACATAAAGTCTGGAATGATATGCGATTTTTTAATTAAAATTTTGGGAAGTCCGCAGAGTTTACAAATTTTCATACTAGTCGATTTAGCCTTGCAGCCAATAGCTTGGCTTAATAAAGTGCTACAAGTAAGTACAATGTTCTTGTCTGCAAAATTTTTTATAAATTTCTTCGTATTGCGGAATAATATTTTTAATATCAAAATGCAATGAATGAGTATAGGCAGCCTCTTTCATTTCGGCTAAAGCTTCTTCGTTGCTTAAAATTTTAATAGCAAATTCACTCATGCTTTTTACATCGCCAATATTAGCCATAAACCCTGTTTTATTTTGAAGAATAATTTCGGGTAAACCACCTGCATTGGTTGCAATAACAATAGATTTTGCTGCCATTGCTTCTAAAGCGGCTAAGCCAAAACTTTCATATTCACTGGTTAATAAAAATGCATCGCAAACGGCTAAAATTTCTTCAATTTGTTCTTGTTTGCCTACAAATCTAACATGATCTGTAACTTGTAAATCTCGTGTTAGTTCTTCCATAGCATGTCTTTCCGGTCCATCGCCTACCATTAAAAGTTTAGCGGGAATGTGTTTTGATACTTCTGCAAAAACTTTTATCACATCATCTACACGTTTTATTTTTCTAAAGTTTGATGCGTGTACTAAAATTTTTTCGCCATTGGGTGCAATTACTTTTTTAAAAGCATCGAAAGGTTTTTTATTAAATCTGCTAACATCAACAAAGTTGGTAATTACTTCAATATCTTTTTTAATGGCAAAGTTTTTATACGTTTCTTCTTTTAAATTCTGCGATACAGCAGTAATGGCATCACTTTCATTAATAGAAAAAGTTACTACCGGTTCATACGTTTTATCTCTTCCAACTAAAGTAATATCAGTTCCATGTAAAGTGGTTATAATAGGTACATTACGACCAGTTTTATTTTTTATAATTTGCTTTGCCATATAGGCGGCACTGGCATGTGGTATGGCATAATGTACATGCAATAAATCTAAATCGTAATTGGTAATTACATCAACCATGGTACTGGCCAATGCAATTTCGTAGGGTGGATAATCGAATAATGGGTAGGTGGGAACACTCACTTCATGATAAAAAATATTGGCATTATATACGTTTAATCTTACGGGTTGCTGATAAGTAATAAAGTGCACTTGATGCCCTTCGTCGGCTAATGCTTTTCCTAATTCGGTTGCCAAAACACCGCTACCGCCAAATGTTGGGTAACAAACAATTCCAATACGCATAAAAAGTAATTATTGTTAAAGCTGTTAGTATTAATTATTAAATGCCAAAAACTGTATTCTTAATATTCTGCACAACGAAGTAACAATTAATTTTTCAATAGGTTTATCCATTCATCATAACTTGTTATTTCTTTCAACAAATAAAATATCTTTATCCTATGAAAAAAGTATTTTTTTGGATATTGATATTGCCCTTAGTAGTACACGCTCAAATAAATGCGGACTCTCTTTTTATTAAGAAAATATCCGATGAGGTTTTAAGTAATGGTAAAGCATATAATTTATTGTACCAGTTAACAAAGCAAGTTGGTGGCCGATTGGCCGGTTCTCCACAATTTGCCAAAGCAATAGATTGGGGAAAAAATTCCATGCAATTAATGGGTGCAGATACTGTGTATTTACAGCAATGTATGTTGCCACATTGGGTGCGTGGTAAAGGAGATAAAGTGCAGATAATTGCACTAAATGATAAGAAAGTAACTATGCCATTAGATGCATTGGCTTTGGGTAATTCTTTTGGAGATGGCAAAACTATTACTGCCGAAGTGATTGCAATTAGCAATTTTGCCGAGTTAGAGAAAAAAAAAAATGAAGTTAAAGGCAAAGTTGTTTTTTTTAATTATCCCTTTAATCCTACTTATATAATTCCCGGAAGAGCTTATGGAGAAAGTGGCATTTATCGTTATTCCGGTCCAAGTCGTGCCGCAAAATATGGGGCTGTAGCAGTAGTTATTCGATCATTAACCGAAGCTACCGATAACAATCCTCATACAGGTTCTTTGCACTATGATAGTGCGTATCCAAAAATTCCTGCAGCAGCATTGGGTTTACAAGATGCAGATGCGTTGTGGAATTATTGCCAATCAAGCAAAGTAAAAATAGCCATTACCACGCATGGAAGGCAATTGCCTGATACTATTGGCTATAATGTAATTGGAGAATTAAAAGGCAGTGAATTTTCGGATGAATTTATTACCGTTGGCGGCCATTTAGATAGTTGGGATGTTAATGAAGGTGCACATGATGATGGAGCCGGTGTAGTACATACCCTGGAAGTATTGCGTACTTTAAAAGCAATAGGATATCATCCAAAGCATACTATACGATTTGTATTATTTGCCAATGAAGAAAATGGTTTGCGTGGTGGAGAAAAATATGCAGAAATAGCAAAAGCAAAAAATGAGAAACATGTTTTTGCATTAGAAAGTGATGAAGGTGGTTTTACGCCACGTGGTTTTGGATTTAGTGTTACTGCAGTTCAATATCAAAAAATTGTACAATGGCAGCCTTTGTTGAAACCGTATGGTGCTTGTGATTTTGAACTTGGTGGAGGCGGGGCCGATATTGGTCCGTTGGCAAGTTATTTTAAAATACCAATGGCGGGATTAAACCCCGATAATCAAAGATATTTTGATATTCATCATGCAAGATCGGATGTGTTTGAAAGTGTAAATAAAAGAGAACTATTGCTTGGTGCCATAAATATGGCAGCATTAATTTATTTAATAGATAAAAATGGGATATGATTTTCTTCCTAAAATCCATCTGTTGGTAAAACAATGAAAAAGATTAAACCTTTTTAATGTTTCTTTGTTTTAGGTTGTTTATTAATTTTTATATCAGCGAAATTGGTTATGAAGTTTAAGTTTAATTTCTTTTTTAGCAATAAGCTAATTGTATTGTATTTTTTCGTTCTAATAGTAATTCATGGTATTGCACAAAATAAATTTACTGTAAGCGGTACTGTAAAAGACAAGCAAAGTGGCGAAATATTAATAGGTGCAACCGTAAAAATTCAGGAACTAAATATTAATGTAGTTACCAATGGATATGGTTTTTATTCTATTACAATGCCCAAAGGTAATTTTACGGTAGTAACCAATTTTACAGGGTACTTATCTACTTCTCAAAAAATTAATGTCAATGCCAATATTCAATTGGCAATAGATTTACAGCCATTCTCCGATACGCTAAATGAAGTACTGGTTTATTCTAAAAAGAATAATGATAATATTTCAAAACCAATTATGGGTGTTGAAAAAATTAACATGAAAGAAATTAATCAACTTCCTGTTTTATTAGGCGAAAGAGATGTATTAAAAAGTATTCAATTATTACCCGGAATAAAATCTGCCGGCGAAGGCAATAGTGGTTTTTATGTTAGAGGTGGTGCTGCAGATCAAAATTTAATTTTATTAGATGAAGCACCAGTATATAATGCTTCTCATTTGTTAGGCTTTTTTTCAACCTTTAATTCAGATGCCATAAAAGATGTTACGTTATATAAAGGCGGTATGCCGGCTCAATATGGCGGACGTTTATCTTCGGTGGTAGATATTAAAATGAAAGATGGAAATGCAAAAGACAATGTAGTAAGTGGCGGATTGGGTTTAATTTCTTCCAGATTAAATATTGAAGGTCCAATTGTAAAAGATAAAGGATCGTTTATTATTAGTGGCAGACGCACTTATGCCGATGCATTTTTGCGATTGTCGCCCGATTCTAACTTAAATAAAAATACACTCTATTTTTATGATTTGAATGTTAAAGCAAATTATAGAGTTAGCAAAAAAGATCGGTTATTTTTATCGGGATATTTTGGAAGAGATGTATTGGGCTTTGGGCAGAGTTTTGGTACAGACTGGGGAAATGCAACTGCCACTCTGCGGTGGAATCATATTATAAGCAATAAAATATTCTCAAATACCTCTTTGATATACAGCAATTATAGTTACAATATAAAAATTAAATCGGGTACCGATAATTTTAAAATTACCTCTCAAATTCGAGATTTTAATGTAAAACAAGATTTCGATTATTTTATAAACAGTAACAATAAAATTAAGTTTGGTGCAAATGTTATTCATCATACAGTAACTCCCGGAACTATTGCAGCAACTACAGGATCTAATATTAAGAGCAGCGAAATTCAAAATAAATTTTCAATAGAATCGGCTTTTTATGCATCGGATGAGCTTTCTTTAAACAAGGGTATCAATATTGTATATGGAGTACGCGTATCTAATTTATCAGCCATTGGTCCGGGTAATTATTATCGTTATGATTCAACCGGATACATTACCGATACATTACGTTATGCAAAAGGAAAAGTTGCTGCATCTTACTGGAATATTGAGCCAAGAGCTGCAGTAAGCTTTACATTAAATTCATTGAGTTCTATTAAAGTATCGTACAATAGAAATGTTCAAAATTTACATTTGTTAAGTAATTCATCTACCGCAACACCAACCGATTTGTGGTTGCCAAGTACCAATAATATTAAACCAGAAATTGCCGATCAATTTTCAATAGGTTATTATAAAAACTCTGCAAATAATGTGTACGAGTTTAGTGTAGAAACGTATTATAAATGGCTGCAAAATCAAATAGATTATAAACCGGGTGCCGATTTGCAAGCGAATGATAATATTCAGAGCGAATTATTATTTGGCGATGGCAGAGCTTATGGTATTGAGTTTTTTGTAAAAAAGAAAGTAGGAAGATTGAATGGATGGATAAGTTATACTTTATCTAGAGCAGAAGAAAGATTTTCTAAAATTAATAATGGCAATTATTTTCCTGCAAGGCAAGATCAAACTCATAATATTTCTATTGTTGGTATATATCAACTAAGTAAATATTGGTCGTTGTCGGGCACTTGGGTATATAATACCGGAAATGCAGTTACTTTTCCCAGTGGTAAATATCATGTAAATAATCAAACCGTTTTTTTATATACCGAAAGAAATGGTTACAGAATGCCTGCATATCATAGATTAGATATTGCTGCTACTTGGGAAAGTAAAAAAAATAAATTGAGAAAATATCAAAGCAGTTGGACAATAGGTTTGTATAATGTATACGGTAGAGAAAATGCCTATTTAATTCAGTTTAAGGATGATCCTAAGAATCCTAACAAAACAGTTGCGGAGCAAACATCTCTATTTCGATTTGTGCCAAGTATTACCTGGAATTTTAAATTTTAAACGTATAAATGATAGTGTGAAAATGAGAATGAATATATATTTTTTTATAGGAGCTATATTTTTATGGCAACTTACTTCGTGCAAAAAAATTATTAATGTAGATTTAAATAGTGCTCCTTCGCAAATTGTTATAGAAGGTATAGTTACTAATGCCGATATGGCAAAAGTTACCATTACACAATCTGTAAAATTTAGCAGCGATAATATTTTTCCGCCCATTTCAGGTGCTAATGTATCTATAACAGATAATGCGGGTACTATTTTTCATTTATCCGAAAGCAACGCAGGAGTTTATACTGCTGCATTCATGGGTGTATCGGGAAAGACGTATAATTTATTGGTTTCTATTCAAGGCAAAAATTATACTGCTACCTCTACAATGCCCTTACAAGTTAATTTAGATACTTTATTAACCGATAAAATTCCATTTGGCAGCAAGTCTGTTAATATTGTTCAACCCAAATATACCGACCCTAAAGGATTTGGTAATTATTATCAGTTTGTAGAAACTATTAATCATACTGTAAATCCTAAAATTTTTGTTTGGGATGATAGATATAATGATGGCGGTGTTAGTACAAGACCACTTATAGAGCCTGATAGTGCAATTGTTAGTGGCGATACAATTCAAGTTGAAATGCGATGTTTAGATAAAAATATTTATCAATATTTTACTGCACTCTCCGACTTGCAAAATAATTCAACCACACCGGCTAATCCGGTGAGTAATATTTCCGGTGGATGTTTGGGATATTTTAGTGCTCATACCAGTCAAAAAAAGAAAGTAATTATTCCATAATTTAATATTGTAGCCATAAAAAATTTAAGCTGAATAAAGTAAAAATATGGCTAATCGCTTATGAATATTGGGAACAACTTGTTTCCATTGTTTAATAGATTTGGTTTGAATAGTTTCTTCGGTGCTTGTTATATCTACAGCAATACAAAATTTAGTTTCTTGTTTGCAAGTTTCTACAACATCTTTTATTAACTGATTATTTCTATAAGGTGTTTCAATAAATATTTGTGTGCAGTTACGTTTATAAGAGTCAATTTCTAATTCTTTTATTTTTTTCCTTCGCTCTTGCGAATCAATAGGCAAATAACCGTGAAACTGAAAACATTGTCCATTCATGCCACTGGCCATTAAAGCAAGTAAAATAGAGCTTGGTCCAACTAACGGATGTATAATGACATTTAATTGCTGAGCAGTTTGCACTAAAATTGCTCCGGGGTCGGCTATTGCGGGGCAGCCGGCTTCGCTAAGAATACCAATATTTTTTCCTGCATTAAGCTGATCTATAAATTGCTGTTTTACTTCTTCTTCCGCTTTGTGAATAGTAAACCATTTATAATCATCAATTATTATTTCTTTCCATAATTTCTTTAAAAACCTTCGGGCAGTTTTTTCATTTTCCACAAAAAAAACAGAACAGTCTTTTATAGCATTTATAACATAAATAGGTATAGTTGCAATAGCATCTTCATGTAAGGTAGTTGGTATTAAATAAACTTTTCCTGCTGGCATTTTTTATTTTATATGGTGTAAAGATATTATTGTGCAGAAGCTAACACAAATAGCACAAATGCTTCAATTGTTATTGTAATTCTTTTAAAGGATAAATACTAAATGTTGCTGCAACTATGGCATAAGCAGGTGCTAAAACCCAACCTAATATAGGAATCCAATGCATACTATAAAACAACATGCCATTGCCAATAGCATATCCTTGGTGATTGGTAATAAAAAAAACACTTTCTCCTTTCGGTTTGCTATGTCTGTTCATACAATAATCGAGCATTGAAAAACCATAATAGTAGCTTTCTACAAAAAGTGCAATAATGGGAACTATTAAGCCAATAACAGGAATAATGCTGGCAAAAAGAAGTGCAATAACGTATATGGATTGGCGTATTATATTTCGGGTAACAATGCTACTACTTCTTTTAATGTCTTTTAATAATTGTGATGAATTGAATTGAAAAGGTTTTTCTTCAATAATTGCTTCTATTTTTTGACTGAGATAGGCAAAAATGGGTGAGCCAACAAGTAAAAAAACATATTTAAAAAGCGAAAAATAAAACAACATCATTACCAACCATAATGCAAAACTGCTGATGGTGAAAAAGAAACCCATCCAGCCGCTATCTAACTTATCCAGCCAATTTTTTAATCCTGTTTTTAGGGTAAGCCACTCAATAAAATTATTCGATGTGTGAGCAAAATAATACATGCTTATCATAAATAATATGCAGTACAATATACCCGGAATTAATATCCATTTCCAAAGTTTATGTGTTTTAATAAATAAATGTGCCTTCCAATAGGCTTGCACTGCTATAATGATTTCTTTTAACACAATGGGGGTATTTTTACAACACGAATGTAACTTATTCAATACAAATGAACAATGTTATGGATTTAAATGATTGCTGGGAAAAATTACCTCAAAGCTTTTATAAGCAAGCAGATGTAGTTAAAATTGCTAAAGAATTAATAGGGAAAATTTTAGTAACAAGGTTTAATAATAAGTTAACTGCCGGTAGAATTGTTGAAACCGAAGCCTACAATGGTATAATAGATAAAGCTTCGCATGCTTATGGTGAAAGAAGAACAGCCAGAACAGAAATTATGTATGCCAATGGCGGGAAAGCTTATGTATATTTATGTTATGGAATTCATCACTTATTTAATGTGGTAACTAATAATAAAAATGTGCCACATGCAGTTTTAATTAGAGCAATAGAACCATTAGTTGGTATTGATGAAATGCTTAAACGAACTCGAAAAAAACAGTTGGATAACACATTAACAAAAGGTCCCGGAAATGTATCAAGAGCTTTAGGAATTACAACAAATTATAATGGAGTAGCTTTAACTAATAACATTATTTTTATTGCTAAAGATGATTATGTGTTGAATGAAAAAGATATTATTGCAACTGCCCGAATTGGAGTTAACTACGCCGAAGAAGATGCTTTATTGCCCTACAGATTTATACTAACTACAAGTAAATATGTTAGCGGTAAAAAAATAAAAACTTAAAAATAAAGATGAAAAGAATAATTGTTTTTATTACAATATTGTTGGTTAACAGCAGTTTTGCTCAAAGTAGAATGAACATGCATCAATTGGTGAATTATCTTTTTGATGCAATGAACCAGCACAATGCGGTGGCTATTGCTCAATTGTATGCCGAAAATGCTGAAATAGAATCTCCTAATTGGGAAGGTATTAAAAAAGGTGCTGCAAGTGCTCAGGAAATTTATTCCAGATATTTTACATCTTCTCCCGATTTAAAATATATTATTACCGGTATTTATATAGATTCTGCAACTGTTATAGTAGAATATACTTCCGACGGAACAATGTCGCAAATTGAGGCTAACACGCCTAAATATATGCTGGGTAAGCATTATACGCTTAAAAATATTACTCGGTTGCAAATTGTCAATGAAAAAATAATACGCTCTGTTACTTATTTCGATCAGGTTGCTTTTTTACGGCAAGTAGGTTTTTTTGATCAGAAATAATATATCTTTCTAAAACTTTGGGCAATTAAGCGGTTTATCTGAAGATGGCTTAAATATATAAACCAACGATATTTCAGTTCCGCCAATACCTTGCGATGCGGTTTTTAGGGAAGAAGTATTTATGTCGTAAGTAGCACCTAGTCTAAATCCATTATATTCTATACCAATATACGGAATAACAGCATCGTTTAAGCGAATCCAACTACCGGCATAAAAACTGGCAGGTGCATCTGTATTATTGGTTAAATCAAATTGCAAAGTGCCACCCATAACAGTTTCTGCAGCTCCGCCTTGAAAACTTTGCAATGCACTTAAATGAAGTGTAATATTGTTATTGCCTATAGGAAAATAAGTTCCTGCATGTATGGTAGCACGTGGGTTTAAATTAAATAATCCTCCGGTAAATTGTTGTTTTGGTCTGGTAATATGATAAAGGCTCACCCCAAAATAAAAATTATTTTTATTGGTAGTGCTGCCATTGTATAAGAATCCTGCATTAACATCAATGTAATTCGATTTAAGTGTACTGCCATTAAAAATTTCGCTGGTAACTCCGGTAAATCCGTTAGCGGTTAGTTGATCTTCAAATTTTAAATTAGCTGTATTAATCAGCATATTGGCATACGTAAGTTGAAATCCTACACCAATTTGATGATATCCTTCCTCATCTAAACCTTTATGATAAGCTGTAGAAATAGTGGCATAATTAAAATTAACTGCACCTGCTGCACTATTGTCGTTAAAAGCCATAAAACCTAATCCCCATGTATCGTTCGGGGCTATTCTGTTTTGCATTATATGAAAATCTACCGCTGCTGTACTGGTAGTAAAAGCATTATTAATAGTAGGCCATTGGTTGCGATAATTGCCGGTGGCTCTAAAACTTCCATCAAATTTTCCGGTAAATGCCGGATTTAAAGTTAATGGAGATGAGAAAAACTGACTGAAATGCGGATCCTGTGCAGAGAGATTACCCAGCAAGAATAAACAAACAATAAGTAGATAAATATTTCTCATTTTCAATGAAAGATGCTCAATCTATACAAAATGCTGTAAAGAATAATTGCAACTTTTAGATTTAACAAATTTCAATCGAAAATAAAACAATTACGATTGCATTTTAGTTCCAAATGCTAAATCACCGGCATCGCCCAATCCGGGTACAATATATCCTTTAGCAGTAAGTTCTTCATCAATATCGCCACACCAAATAGAAATATCGTTGCCGCATTCTTTTTTAATAAATTCTATACCCATTGTGCAGGCAATGGCAGCAACAATATGAATAGATGACGGTTTGTTTTCTGCAATAATATGCTGAATGGTTTTAACTAATGAAGCTCCGGTTGCCAACATGGGATCGCTAATAATTACCAATCGGTTATCTAACGATGGGCAGCTCATATATTCTAAACTAATTTCAAAACTGCCATCTCTATGGTGTTTGCGATAAGCCGAAATAAAAGCATTATCAGCTTTGTCAAAATAATTTAACATGCCTTGGTGCATAGGCAAACCCGCCCGTAAAATAGTTGCTAAAACAGGTTGCTGTTCTAATACTTTACTGTTGTGTATGCCAAGTGGGGTTTGCGTTTCAATCTCTTTCCATGGCAAATGTTTGCTTATTTCGTAGGCAGCCACTTCTCCTATTCGCTCTAAATTTCGGCGAAAACGTAAACGATCGTTCTGAATAGTAATATCTCTTAACTCGGCAACCCAGTTGCTTACTAAACTATGTTGCTCACTTAAATTAATCACCATAATGGAAATAATGTTTTTTGATGGTAGATTGCGGTGGAAAAATAATTCCTACATCTCAATTAATCTTCAAAAGTATAAATAATGTTTTATAAAGTAATTGGTGTTATGAGTGGAAGCAGTTTAGATGGGCTTGATTTGGTATTTTGTGAATTGAATGAAACAGGTGGAAAATGGAACTATACAATAATAGCAGCAGCCTGTTTTGAGTATGAACCGGAATGGGTTGATAAACTAAAAAATGCCATCAATTTAAATGCCTATCATTATTTATTGTTGCACACCGAATTTGGGAAATATATTGGCGAAAAGATTAATTATTTTATTGAAAAAAATAACCTGCAATTTCAGGTACAATTAATTGTATCGCATGGTCATACTACTTTTCATACACCGCAGTTAAGAATGACAGCACAATTAGGTGATGGTGCAACAATTGCAGCAACTACAGGCATTAATGTGGTAAGCGATTTGAGGGCAATGGACATTGCTTTGGGCGGACAAGGTGCTCCTATTATTCCCATGGGAGAAAAATTATTGTGGGGCGAGTTGAATTTTTTATTAAACATTGGTGGCATTGCTAATATTTCCATTCAACAAAACAATGAATATATTGCTTTCGATGTTTGTCCTGCTAATAGGGTATTAAATATGTTGGCAAATACTGTTGAACAGAAATACGATATTGACGGAAAGCTTGCATCATCGGGAAGTGTTAATACTGCATTACTTACACAACTCAATTCACTCAATTATTATCAACAAAAATATCCTAAATCTTTAGCCAACGATTTTGGAACAAACACTATTTATCCTTTAATTACTTCTTTTTCATTAACAGTTGAATACGCATTAAGAACTTATGTAGAACATATTGCCATGCAAATAGGATATGCACTTACCAACTATTTACAATTTCCGGTTTCGAATAAAAAACTTTTTATTACAGGTGGCGGAGCTCATAATTATTTTTTAGTTGAACGAATAAAAGCAGCAATTGCAGGTTTAGAAATTGAAGTAGTTATTCCATCAAAAGAAGTGATAGATTATAAAGAGGCATTGGTAATGGCATTATTAGGTGTGTTGAGGTGGAGAGAAGAAAATACAGTAATGAATAGCGTAACAGGTGCCATTAGAAATAGTATTGGTGGTGCTGTTTGGATAGGGCAACAAGCATAAATATAGGTTATACAAAGTCAAACTTATCTCCATCAAACAAACCTTTGTCGCTAAGCTTTAAATGAGGTATTACCAATAAAGCCATAAAACTTAGTGTCATAAATGGAGAGGCTAAAGTACTTTTTAATTCTTGTTTGGCCATAGTATCAATAGCTGTATAATCATTGGCTACCGAATGGGCTTCCTTGTTACTCATTAAACCGGCAACGGGTAAACTTATGAGTTTTTCGTTGCTATTACTTACACAACTAATGCCTCCTTTTTCTTGTATAATTAAATTGATGGCTCTTGCCAAGCTATAATCATCCACACCTACTGCAACAATATTGTGGCTATCATGTGCAACCGAAGAGGCAATGGCACCTTGTTTTAATCCAAAATTTTTAATAAAAGTTTTAGCAATTGGTGCATTGAAATATCGGTTTACAACTATCATTTTCAATAAATCTTTCTCTATATTCGGTGTTATATATTCGCCTTCAATATTAAAATCAATTAGCGGATAAATTAATTTATTGGTAATCAATTGGCCATCTAAAGCTTCTATTACATAAACCTGTTCTATATTTTCTTCATCTGCATGTCCGTAACGTTTTAAAGAAAATTTCATTTGATCTATATCTACTTCTTTACAATTAAAATGATTAATGGGCGTTGATGGTACCGATGAAATATAGGTTTGTTGGTTAGCCGCAACTAATTCGCCGTTAATGTATGTTTGTAAATTATTGAAATGGATAATATCTTTACTTATAATAAAGTCTGCATAATCTCCTTCTCTAAGTAAGCCTACTTCTAAATTATAATGCAATACCGGATTAACGCATGCAGCTTGAAGAATTTTAAAAATATCCATTCCTTTGGCAACGGCTCTTGCACATAATTGGTTAATATGACCAATAGCTAAACTATCAGGATGTTTATCATCGCTACAGAACATTATATCGTTAGGATAATCGTTCAACAAATCAATTAATGCATCAAAATTTTTGGCAGCACTCCCTTCTCTAATTAATATTTTCATGCCATATTGTAATTTGTTTAATGCTTCATCGGCAGTAAAACATTCATGGTCGGTAGAGATGCCGGCACTAATATATTGTTTAGCTTGTTCTCCTTTTAGTCCGGGGGCATGCCCGTCAACAGGTTTATTAATGGCATGGGCATAGCTAATTTTTTTCAATACTTCACTATCTCCATTTAATACACCCGGAAAATTCATCATCTCGCTTAAATATTTTATTTCATCTCGGTGCAATAATTTTTTTACCTCATCGCTATTTAATGCAGCACCGGCAGTTTCATAAATGGTAGCCGGCACACAACTGGGTGCTCCAAAATTAAATTTGAAGTTTACTTGTTTCCCATTTTCTATCATAAACTCTATGCCTTCTATTCCACAAACATTAGCTATTTCGTGCGGATCGCTAACGGTAGCAACTGTGCCATGCAGTACTGCTAAACGTGCAAATAGA
>JAKAJX010000252.1 GCA_021824855.1 Bacteroidota bacterium
TACTCGTAAATATCAGGAATAACAACATCGGGGGTTACCCCTTTTAGCTGAGTAGACCCTCCGTTAATACGATAAAACTTTTGGAATGTAAGCTTAATTGCTCCATTCTCCGATCTGCCGGTAAAATCTAAAATTCTTCCTAATGGAATATTTCTTTGTACAGTTCCTTTTCCATAAGTAGAGGAACTTCCTACAATAATACCACGTTTATAATCTTGTATAGCGGCTGCAAAAATTTCGCTTGCCGATGCACTTTCTTCATTTACCATAACGGCAAAAGGTCCATCATATAATACAGAATTATCTCTATCGCTTAATACAGAAGATTTACCATCTTTATCTCGCACCTGAACTACAGGTCCTTGACCTATTAACATTCCAACCATTTGAACTACTTCGTATAAAGAACCTCCACCATTAAATCTTAAATCGAGAATAATACCTTTTACATTTTCGGCTTTAAGTTTTCCAATTTCTTTGGCAAAATCTTCAGAACAATGTGCTCCGTTTGCTCTTTCAAAATCGGCATAAAAATCTTGTAACCATATATAGCCTATTTTATCTTTTCCATTTTTAATAATGGCACTTCTTGCCGAAGATTCATCTTGTACAATTTCATCTCTAATTAATGAAAGTGTTTTTATGGTACCATCTTGCTTTTTAATAGTTAATCTTACTTCTGTACCCTTCGATCCGCGAATTAATTTAACAGCATCTGTAACATCAAATCCTGATACATCTACCGGAGTTTCTTTTCCTTGACCTACTTTTAAAATAATATCATTCACCATTAATTCACCACTTTTCCATGCTGGTCCGCCCGATAAAATACTTGCAATTTTAATTATGCCATCTTGCTCTTGCAATTGAGCACCAATTCCATAAAATTTATTGCTCATCATTTCATCAAATGCACGTTTTTCTATAGGAGGCAAATAATCGGTATGAGGATCCATTAAGTTAGTAATTACGTTTATAAAACTATTAAAACGTTCATCTTCATTATATTTCGCTTTAATTCTATCGTACATTCTGTTAGTAACTTTTAATACTTTATCTCTTGCATCTTTTTCTAATACAGAATCGGGTTTTTGAACAGATGTATCGGCTTTATTTTTTTCTTTTTGTTCTATTAAATCGGCATAAACTTCTAAAGTATATTGTTTTAATTTTTTTCTCCATCTATCATCTCTTTCAGTTTCAGTAGAAGAATAATTTAAACTATCGGCATTTTTTAAATTGTATTCATTGGTTGTAAAGTCGAATGGTTTAGCTAATATTTTTTTATACAAAAGCATTACTTCATTAATTCTTTTATCGTAAATGGCACTTACAGCAGGAACAAATTGTATATCCGCTCCATGAATTTCATCATCAATAGTTGTTTCATATTTTTTAAGTGCATTAATATCCGATTGGAAAAAAAGTGTTTTATCATTATCGAGTTCTTCAAGATATTTTTTAAATACTTTTTTAGAAAAAGCATCATTAATAATTTTAGGGCTATAATGTTGGGTTTCTAAAATAGATCCTATTTCGGTTAATATTTTTTTTCGCTGATTAATATATTTATCGCTTCCACCATTTCTGGTAAAAGCAAAAAATAAAGTTCCAAACAATACAATTGCAGTTATTATTATTCCCTTTGTACTCTTCATAAATTGTATAAATTTTTGCATAGATACGCTCAAAAGTAATAGAATTAATATTGAAATATAATTATAACCTGCCTCTTAACAAAGGTTTTTGATAAAAGGATTATTTTGATGATTAAAATTGAATTTTTCTATTACCTCTTTTGCCTTATTTTTGCAGCCCGCAAAATGGAGAGTATAGCTCAGCTGGTTAGAGCGATAGTTTGTGGCACTATAGGTCGTGGGTTCGAGCCCCATTACTCTCCCCAAAAAATCCTTCTCGTATGGGAAGGTTTTCTTTTAATACACAAGCATGAATTTTTGGAGTTACACAATTCCTGTATTTGGTTTTATATTGGGTTGGGCTATCAACTCGGTTTTGTTATGGGTTATTTTTAATCCTGCTAAACCTATACAAATACTGCATATTAAGTTGCAAGGAGTAATTTATAAGAAGCAACAACTTATTGCTAAAAATTTAAGTGCATGGCTGGCAGAAAACTTTTTTTCTTTTCAACAAATCGAACATCAATTTACCAATCCTACAGCCATTGAAAAAATAATGCCTGCTGTAGAAACCGAAATAGAGTTTTTTTTACGCAACAAGTTACCAGAGCAAATGCCAATGATTGGTATGCTTATTGGCGACAAAACAATTGCTCAGATTAAAAAAGTATTTGTAGAACAGATAGGACTAATGTTGCCAAAACTTATTAAAGAATACTTTAGCAATGTGCAATCTTCTTTTAATATTGCTGCATTAATTGAAGAAAAAATAAATGCAATACATCTTTCTGCAATAGAATCTTCTTTAAAAAAATCATTTAAAACCGAAATTCGTTTCTTCAAATTATCAGGTGCAATTGGCGGATTATTGATTGGTTTATTCGAATTGCTTTTACATTTACCGTTATAATCAATTGTTCACCGAAACAGCCATCTACTAACCACTTCTACTTTACCCATTAAAAGTAACATCTTGCCGTTTGTATAGTAATACCTATTCTTTTATAGTACTTGATAGGAACTTTGCAGTTACAAATACAATTATAATTTATAATGAAAAACATTTTTTTAACAGCATTACTCGCAATAGGAATTATACATAGTTATGCTCAAATGCCACAAGGCAATAAAATGGGCAAACAGAATATGAATATTGGTCATTTTTACGGAAAAATTGTTGATTCAAAAACAAATAAAGGTATTGCCGCAGTAACCGTTCAACTCACCGGAAATAAGTTTGATACTGCTACCAAAAAAATGAAACAAGCTATTTTAAATACAGTGATAACAGAAAATCATGGAGATTTTAGTTTAGAAGGATTACCCATATTTGGCAACTTTACATTAAAAATTTCTAGCTTGGGTTATAAACCTATTCAGAAGCAAATAAACTTTGGAATTAAGTTTCCGCAAGGAGGTGCAGCAAATGCTCAAAACGGGTTCTCCGGCATGCAAAAAATATTAGACCAAGTAGATAAAGATTTAGGCAATATTAAATTAGAACCCGATGCTACAGATTTAGGCAATGTTACTGTTACTGCATCTGCAAAACAACAATTTGAATTAGGCATTGATAGAAAAATTTTTAATGTAGATAAAAATTTAGAAAGCACCGGCCAAACAGCTACCGAAATAATGAAAAATATTCCTTCTGTTAATGTTGATATTGATGGTAATGTAACTTTAAGAAATGCAGCCCCTATCATATTTGTAGACGACAGACCAACAACGTTAACCTTAGATCAAATACCATCTGACATTATTGATAAAATAGAAATTATCACCAACCCATCTGCTAAATACGATGCCTCAGGAGGCAATGCAGGTATTATTAATATTATTTTAAAAAAGAATAGAAAGTTTGGATACAATGGTGGCGTGAGAGCAGGCACCGATTCATGGGGAAAAGTAAATGGCGGCGGCGATTTTAGTGTAAGAGAAGGAAAAATAAACGCATTTGTTAATGGCAACTACAATCAAAGAAAATTTGTATCGGAAGGAACTACTAATCAAAATAATTTCTTTAATCCGCCGAGTAATGCTAATTCCATTACCAGCTCAAATAATAATGGAGAATTTAGATTTTTAAGAGCCGGAATAGATTTCTTAGTCGATAATAGAAATACCTTTACTGTTGCAGGAAATTATGTACATGGTCATTTCAACTTTGCCAATAACTTTAATACCGATTCTTTAATTAACCTATCAAACGTAGCCAACAACCAAAGTACTACCGGAAGTGATAGAACATTTGAAAATACAGGTGCTCAATTTGGCTACAAACATAATTTTGCAAAGAGCGGCGAAAACTTAACTGCCGATGTAAACTTAAATACCAGTAATAACCATAGCTCTTCCGATAACAGTACTTATACTTTCTTTCCTAATTCAACCATTCAAAAACAAAATCCTTTTTTACAGCAAACCTTTACACAAGGCTATAATAAATTTTATACAATACAATCGGATTATGAAAATCCCATTTCAGATAAAGTAAAATTGGAAGCAGGTGTTAGGGCAGCTATTAGAGATTTTGGCAACAACAGCTCTCAATTAAAATACGATAACTTTACGGGTACCTATGTGGTAATTCCGGCTATTAGTAATAATTATAAATACAACGATCAGGTATATGCCGGCTATATTAACTATAGTGCCAAACGCACCAAATGGAATTATCAATTAGGATTACGTGTTGAAAGTTCAAATTATACCGGAACATTACTGAATAATAAAGGCACCGACTCTTCTACATTTGCGGTAAAATATCCTGTTAGCTTATTTCCTAGTGCATTTTTAACGTATAAATTAACCGATAAACAAGACTTACAAATTAACTATTCTCGAAGAGTTAATAGACCTAACTTCTTTCAGTTAATGCCTTTTCCTAACTATTCCAATTATCCAATTATTGTTTTACAGGGTAATGCAGGCTTAAACCCGGAATTTACCAACTCAATGGAATTATCGTACAATAACAATTATAAAACTAATTCTAATTTTTTGGCAACTGCTTATTTTAAGTATACTACCAACTTAATTACACAATATATTTATAGAGATAAAGATGCATTATCGAATGGAAATGACAGTGTTTACTATTCAACTTATATTAATGCCAACAGCGGAATTTCGTACGGTATTGAATTAACCAATAAAATGCAAGTAACTAAATGGTGGGAACTAATGTTAAATGCAAATATTTTCGACTCTAAAATTAATGCCTCAAGTGTAAATAGTAATACATCTCACAACATTAGTATTGCAACCAATTCTATATTAAGTTGGTTTGGAAAAGTAAACAGTACTTTTAAATTGCCTAAAAGTTATTCCATTCAAATTAGTGGTTATTACCAATCTAAAACTGTTTTACCCCAAAATGGCGGCGGTGGCGGTGGTGGACCATTTAACCAAGTTCAAACTACAGCCCAAGGATATATTTTACCAAAATACGGTGTAGATATGGCAATAAGAAAAGATTGGAATTGGAAGAAAGGAAGAACCGGATCGTTAACACTTAGTATGAACGATATTTTAAAAACCGAATACCAAAGAACTTTTTCGGAACAAACAGGATTATTTAATCAGAATACTGAACGCATCAGCAATCCACAAGTTTTACGTTTAACTTTTAGCTACAGATTTGGCAAATTTGATACATCACTTTTCAAACGCAAAAACACAAAATTTGATCAAAACGGAAATAGTGTAGATATGATGCCATAATAAAATACTACAGAGCTCCTATTGTGAATAAAGAATGCCGCTATATTATATGTACTGCGGCATTTTTATTTAATATTTAAATCCCTACTATTTTTTAGCCTATATTTTCTTTTTTATCAATTGCTCTATTGCATCTCGAAAAGTATCTCCTATCGGCAATTCCATATCTTTTATAAATACACTTGACTTTCTAATAGCAGCAATACTTTCAATAGCAACAATGTAAGACTTATGAATACGAATGAATTTTGAAGCAGGTAGTTCCGGTTCAATTGCTTTTAAACTATTACGAAACATTAATGGTTTATTACTACTCTTCAAATAAATTTTTACATAATCTCTAACACCTTCCATCCAAATAATATCATCAAACATTATTTTCACTTGGCTATAATCTGCATTTAAAAAAAAGTATTCAACTGAAGAGTTGTTGAATTGTTTTTTTGCCATTTTTAATTCATACAATTCTTTTGCCCTGTTACAAGCTTTTATAAACCGATCTAATGGCACCGGTTTAACCAAATAATCTACTACAGCTAAATCGTAACTTTCTAAAGCATATTGTTTGTAGGCTGTAATAAAAATAATTAAAGGCTTATATTCAAGGCTTGCTATAAACTGTAACCCTGTTAAACCGGGCATTTGTATATCACTAAATATAAGGTCAATTTTATTTTTTTCAAGTATTTTCATTGCATCAAAAACATTACGACAAGAAGAAAGCAAATGCAAATAAGGAACATGCTTTATGTTATCTTCTACTAGTTGTAACGCCAAAGGCTCATCATCAATAGCAATACAGTTCATTGAAAAATTTATGATTAGTGTAAAGTTATCTGCAAGTCTATAATAAACCAATCCATTTGCTCATCAATTTTTAAAATATGTTTATCCCTGTATAAGAGTTCTAATCGTCTCTTTACATTTATCAATCCTATTCCCGAAGTTTTATCTTTAATAGATAAATTATTATCAAACTTATTTTTTACTGAAAAATGAAGTTGATTATTGCTTACAGATAAAGCTATTTGAATATTGGGAAATTGTAATGAACCTCCGTGCTTAAAAGCATTTTCTACAAAAGGAATTAAAAGCATAGGCTCAATAGTGTGCCAATCTTCATTTACATTAAATTCTACCTTCAATGTAAGTTCTTTTCCATATCGCTGTTGCTGTAAATCTATATAAGCTTGTAAATATTCTACTTCACTTTTTACTACAACCTTCTCTTCATCGGTCTCATACAACATGTATTGTAACAGCGATGAAAGCTTTATTATTGTTGGCTCCAAATCGTTACTCTTCATGCGAACTAAAGCAGTGATATTGTTTAAAACATTGAAAATAAAATGCGGACTAATTTGTGATCTTAAAAAAGATAATTCTGTTTTTAAATGTTCACTTGTTTTCTTACTTATCCATAAATCTGCTTTAGTTTTATCTGAAATGGCTTTATAGGCAGCACTTACTGCAAGTGTAAAAAGAAAGGCAATAATGTTATGCTCTACCGAATGATATAAACTAAAAGTTCGTTGAATTGCTAATAAATGAAACAAAAAGTTATCTAACAAAATAACTATACTGAATATACCTACAAGACTGGTAATGTATAATACTATTTTTCTTTTATAAACAAAATAGGGTATTAATATCACTGCATTAAAATAGAAAATAATTACCCAAAAAAAGTTAAGTGCAGTATTCAAATACAGAAACTCATTTTCATCACTAACTTTATGCTTAGACCCTCGTTCAACATCGGCACTAAAAATATACGGAATTAAAAAAACCATTACCCAAATAAGTACGTGCAAAACAATGGTAGCCCATTTTCTTTTCTTGTTTTCACTATTGAATAGGTTGTTTTGCTTCATTTTCATACAAGTTTAGGTATTCTATTTTATTAACGATAATATTACATAAGGTAAATACTTTCCATAAAATAAACTACACCCTACCATATTTAATCATTTCAAAAAAATAATTGTATTTAAATATATCATTAACTGAGATTTGTACAAAATGTTTTAAAATATGCATCTCTTTAGGTTTGAACAGTACCACTAAAACTGGAAATAATAAGCAGCCTATCAATAAATTCAAACTTGTTATGAATAAAACACATCTTCTACCATTTCTTTACACATTATTTAATTCACATTCTTAATTCATTTGAATTCTTTTTTGTTCTTCAATTTGCTGATTCGATTTAACTTTCGACTGTATTCCAAATCGGTATACAAATGCTATATTAATTACTCTTGTATCTCTATTAAGCTGAAGAGTTGATTGCACATTTTGAAAGTTTTGTATTTCGCGAGAAATTTGTGAATAAAAGATATCTCGTATATTCAACTTAATACTTGCTTTGTTATTTAATATTTGCTTAGAAAAGCCGGCAGATATTTGCCCTATTGGCAATACAATGGCCTGACCTTCATCTCTGCTTTTAGTGGTATAAGTGCCAGATAATTCTGCCGACCAACCTCTTTGAAATGTAAATTGATTATTAATATTCATTGCCAATGTAAGCTGCTCTGCATTTAGTGGATAACCATTAATCAATCCATTATATTTATTCTCATAAAGGTTGGCATAAATTACACCGGTATACCATTTAGTAAAGGGTATAGTGGCACTTTCAGATATACCGAAATTATATCTTGTTCCAATATTACCAACACTACGAGTAGTAAGCGAATCGTTTTGTATCATGGTTTCATTAATCATATTATCAATTACGCTGTAATTTAAAGTAGTTGTAAATATATTTTTATAGGTATAATTTAGCTCAATGTTTTTACTAATTTGTGGTTGTAAGTATGGATTACCAGCCATACGCATATATTTATCTACAAAAGATATAAAAGGATTTAATTGTTGATAAGCAGGACGATCTATTCTTTTGCCTACGGATAAAGCAAATGTATTGTTATCGTTTAATTGATAACTAACAAACAATGATGGAAATAATCCTGTATAAGTGCGATCAAAAGTAGAATCTTGTTGATGTATATAAGATTTTTGGAGTCCATTATAATTCGTGTTTTCTACCCTCAAACCCGCTTGTATTGTCAAATCACCCAACTTTTTATTAAGATTAATATATCCGGCATTAATATTCTCTCTGTAATTAAAAGCACTACTTATGGAATCTTGAAATAATTGCTGATTATTGGCTATTGTATAAAATAAAGAAGTATTATTTGTTTTTACCAAACTAATTTTAAATCCGGTTTCTATCTTTAATCCATCATTCAAAGATTGAGTATAATCCATTCGTGCAGCATATATATTGATACCAAGTGGAAGAATGTTAGATAAATAACTTATTGATTGCAACTGCTTATTAGCATCATATACCGATCCGGCTAAGTTTTGATTACCGTCAAAATGGTAATTCATATAATCGAAATTACCAGAAAGGTTTTTATTACTATTCTCAAATTTTTTATTAAAACTAATATTTACGGTTCCATTTTTCCATGTGTTATCGGCTGTTTTAATGGTTTTTTGAATGGTAGATACATTACCAATACTATCTGCAATAACACTTGTAGTATAAGGATTTTGATTTTGAGGTGCTAAAAAACCAGAAACCATCAACCCAATTGTTGTTTTTGGATTAATAAAATAATCAAGTCCCAGTTTTAAATTATTATTTTTAGATTGATTAATTACATTAGTATATTGATTTAGCTCATAAGATTTTGCTCCATTTAAATTCACAAAATTTCTAACAACATCAACATTTAAAAAGCTTTTATTAAGTGTATAACCATAATTAAGAAATGCATTAAATTTATTTGTACGATAATTGAGCATAATGCTGTTATTAGTTTTTGCATACAAGCCCTGACCATAATTTAATGTTAGATTACCATTAAATCCATTGGCAAGATTTTTTTTGGTTTTAATATTAATAACTCCTGCATTTCCAGATGCATCATATTTTGCAGAAGGATTAGTCATAATTTCAATTTGGCTAAGTTGATTAGAATTCATGTTCGCTAAAAGATTAGAAAGATCTGCCCCATTTAAATAAGAAGGTTTTCCATCTATCATAACCAATACAGCATTTTTTCCTTTTAAAATAATATTTCCATCTTTATCAACACTTATTCCCGGAGATTTTTCTAATATTTCCAACGCAGTAGCTCCCACATTGGTAACTGAAGCATCAATATTTACAATCAGCTTATCTATTCTTTGCTCTATCAGCGGTTTTTTACTGGTTACAACAACATCATTAAGGCTATTAGCCATATTTTCTAATACTACTGCATTTAATTTACAAGTGAAAGTATCTTCAGCAAGAGTAAATGGAATGGAAAATGCACTATGGTAATTAATAGAACTTACAGAAATAAAATATTTACCGTAAGGAATGCCTGTAAACGAAAAATTACCGGTATTGTCCGATACGGCAATTTTAATAATGGAAGAATCTACATATCGCAATAAAGAAACAGTTGCCGATTGAATAGGCATATTTTTTCTATCTACAACGCTACCATTTATAACCGTTTTTTTTGTTTGAGCTGCACCTGCAACAGCAATGCAAATTATTAGTGTAAAAATCATTGATATCCTTTTCATAATTTATTTTTTTTATACCGCAAACCTATTTTGCAGGAGCATATTAACTTTTGAGAATGAGGTAAACCTCAAAAAGTTTGCTGTAAACACCCAAAATTTTAGATACTCGAGAAGTTAAAATCCTATGAATACCCAAAAAATTTATTCATTGGTATAATCAAAATAAAAAATAAAGTATGCTTTAAAATAAAACTGTACCACTTATCTTTATACCTATTTTTATGAAATACTTATCCATATTTTTTTTATTTATCATTCTTTCTTGCAATAGTGGCACACAGCAATTTCGAAAAGCTGAAAATGCTTTAGATGCCGGACGAGAATTTATTGATGCTACATTAAAAGGCGATTTTAAAAAAGCAGCATTTTATACTTTGCCCGATAGTCAAAATATAACTTATTTACAGCAGGTTGAAAAAGCGTATTTACAAAAATCATCAACCGAAAAAAAAGAATACAGTAATGCTGTAATAAACATAAAAGAAGTTACAGACTTATCGCAAAACATAACAGTAATTACCTACAGCAATTCGTTTGATAATAAACCACATACTATTAAAATTGTTTATCAAAACAATCAATGGATGGTAGATTTGAAATATACAATTAATGGCAATTTATGATGGTTAAAAATTTTATATTGGTTGCAGCAGGAGGAACAATAGGATCTGTATTAAGATATTGGTTTTCTATTATAATAAAACATAATTATCTACCTTTTGCTACATTTACAGTAAATGTTATAGGATGTTTTATTATAGGCTTAGTAATGGGTTGGGTGTCTAAAAATAATAGTTTAGGAGAATGGAGATTATTTTTAGCTACAGGAATATGTGGAGGATTTACTACCTTTTCATCCTTTTCGTGGGAGAATATTAATTTACTTGAACATGAAAGATATGCTGCTTTTGGTTTATATCTTTCAGCCAGTATTTTATTAGGTCTTTCAGCAACAGTGGTAGGTTATTGGTTAACAAAATAAATTTAATATTTTATGACAACAACAGTATTACATCCATGGCATGGCGTAAGTTATGGTCAAAATGCTCCGAGAACAGTAAATGCAATTATCGAAATTCCGCAAGGCAGCAGATGCAAATATGAGATAGATAAAAAAACAGGATTACTAAAATTAGATAGGGTAATTTATTCCTCTTTCTATTATCCGGTTAATTATGGTTTTATTCCTCAAACCTATGGCCACGATAAAGATCCTTTAGATATTTTAGTACTTACCTCCTTACCTGTAGTGCCATTAACCTTAATGGAAGCTAAAGTAATTGGCGTAATGCAAATGATTGATGGTGGAGATGCTGATGATAAAATTATTGCCGTAGCAGCTACCGACCCAAGTGTTAACCACCACAATAATATTGAAGAATTACCTGCACATTTTTTAAATGAATTAAGACATTTTTTTGAAGAGTACAAGGCATTAGAAAATAAAACTGTAGTTGTTGAAGAGTTTGGCGATAAAGTAAATGCTTTGCAAATAATTAACGAAGCCATTCAATCGTATAAGGATAACTTTGGCAATCAGAATAAAAAATTAGTTGACTTTATTGAACTGAAATAATTTGAAAAGAATGAATTTTACCATAGCGGCACTAATAATTCTTATAATTATTGGATTACTTTCCGGCGGTTTAAGCGGATTAATTGGTATTGGCGGTGGTGTAATTATTGTACCCGCACTTGTTTATTTTTTGGCTTTCTCACAAAAAGAGGCACAGGGAACTTCTTTAGGTATTTTATTGTTGCCCGCAGGTATTTTGGGCGTTATTCAGTATTATAAAGATGGTGCAATTGATTTAAGAGTAGTTTTTGTTGTATCAATTGCATTTATAATTGGTAATTATTTTGGCAGCAAAGTAGCCTTGTCGTTGCCTGATAAAACTTTAAAAAAGCTTTTTGCAGTTGTTTTATTAGTATTAGGAATAAAAATGTTTTTTTTCGATTCAGCTAAAAAAACAACTCCGGCAAACTCACCTAAAACTACTGTATCGGATACTATAAAAACATAACTGTTTGGTTACATTATTATAGCTATTATATTTGCAAAAAATTATACAATGGAAGAAGCACAAAAATCAACCGGAAAGTACTGGATATACTTTATTATTTGGCTTACTATTTTAGTTGGTATGTTATGTATGCCGCAATTTCGTCAATTCTTTTGGTTGGCTTTACCCGGAACAGTAACTTCCTTTGCCAAGGCTATGGATATAATATAGCTACACTTTTCTTACAATTCTTTTTATTAACCGTAACGTATGGGTTCTTTCACCCGTATCGGAATTAATAATTCCTAAGGTATCAATTTTGTCTATCCTTACCTTACCCGAGGCATGGATAATAGTATTGCTGTTGAGCAAAATTCCTACATGCGTAATAATACCTTCCTCATTATCGAAAAAGGCTAAATCGCCACATTGTACCTCTTGCAAAAAGCCAATAACCTCGCCCATCTCAGCTTGCTGATAGGCATCACGCAACAAATGAATATTAAATAATTTAAACACCTGCTGAGTAAATCCACTGCAATCAATTCCAAAAACAGATTTGCCACCCCATAAATAAGGCGTATTGATATATTGATGAGCAATGAACTCTATATTAAAAGAATTCCATTCCATTTCATTATTAGAAATAGCATATTTAGAAGGAAACTGAACCTGATAATTATTGCCAAAACTAACTACACTATCAGTTGCATAAATGGGTGTACCGCAACTTATTCTGCAATCTCTCCCATTTATTTTAGCGATACTTATTGCTTTACTTAAATATAAATTCGTCGGTTTAATTTCATCAACAACTGCTAACTGAACTCGCTGGCACCAACCTTCATACCCATCGTATAAACACTTTATTTTATAAAAATCTTTTGTTTCTACTAATAACTCAGCATATTCGCCTAATAATAATTCACTTACCATTTCACTTCTGTGAGAAGCTTCTTTGCGTATGGGAGCAACAGCAACAACACTTATTACAAAACTCATTTCCTTAATTTTAATTCAAAGTAAATAAATTTAATGCACAATAATTATTATCGAAATTTGTAGTGCTACTCATATTTTTCACATTGGGTTTAAGGTAAAAATTATTATGCGTTATGGATTAATTGAATAAACGCATCTTAACATAAATACGATATTTAAATAGTGAACCACAGCCAATATCAACATATAACAGATAAAGATTTATTAGATAAATTTTATACCAATGAGGATAATAAATGGTTGGGCATTTTGTTACAACGATATACACTTTTGCTGTTAGGAACTTGCATGAAATATTTAAAAAATGAAGAAGAAGCAAAAGATAGTGTTCAACAAATTTTTTTAAAAGTTATTGTAGAGGTTAAAAAATACAAAATAGAGTATTTTAAAAGCTGGCTATATATGGTTGCCCGCAATTATTGCTTAATGAAGTTGAGAGATAAAAATACCATTGCACCTTTAGAAGAAAATATAAGTATACCAGAAGAAATGTTGGATAATTACGAACTATTGAACAAAGAAAAAACATTGGTATACATAGAAAAAAGTATTCAAGAATTAAATGAAGAACAACAAAAAT
>JAKAJX010000217.1 GCA_021824855.1 Bacteroidota bacterium
AAAAACAATGGTGAATGATATTTTACCCAATGCATCAATTATTGAAGCGTTTGACGGGCATCAAGCGGTAGAATTATACAAAAACGAACAACCCGATTTAATATTTATGGATATTCAAATGCCGGAAATGAATGGATATGAAGCCTCTTTAGCCATACGCAGTTTGGAGAAAAATAAAAAAACTCCCATTATTGCTTTAACCGCCGGAACCTTAAAAGATGAAAAAGAAAGATGCCTTGAAGCGGGCATGGATGATTACATTACTAAACCTTATGTAACTGCTTCTATAATGACGGTAATTAATAAATGGCTAATTATAGATTCGGGAAAATATCTTGCCAATTGGGAAATATAACAACTAAGAAAGCCACACAAAATTGTGTGGCTTTCGTTTAATATGAGATACTGTATATTACTTCACTAATTTTAATTCGTCAACAATATGTTTTGCACCACCCAATTTATCAATACACCATAAAACATATCGAACATCTACACAAATAGTGCGGTTTAAATCTTTATCAAAAGCCAGTTTATGACTTAAAGCTTCGTAGTTTCCATCGAAAGCTAATCCAATTAATTCTCCATTTGCATTCATTACAGGAGAGCCTGAATTTCCTCCGGTAATATCTGTTGTTGTAATAAAAGTAACTACAATGTCTTTATGCTGTGCATCTTCATATTGACCAAAATCTTTCGCCTTATACAGATCTAAAAATTTTGCAGGTAAATCAAATTCATAATCTCCTGCAACATATTTTGCTACTACACCACTTAATGTACAAACATCATCATAAGTTACTGCATCTTTAGGTTTATAACTCTTAACATTGCCATAAGTAACCCGCATAGTAAAATTAGCATCGGAATAAGTGTTCTTCATTTTTATAGGATCTGCTTCAAATAATCCTTTCATATACAATCTTCCTAAATCGTTATTGGTATTAATAAAAACTTGTTGTTTAGATGCATAGTTATTTTTCCAGTTGGTTATAAAAGCCATTACTGTTGTATATGCAGGATCTGCTTGCAAAGCAGCAACAGTGGGATTGCTTATAAACTTATTCCATTTATTTTCATCAAAAGCCATAGTATTTTCAAATACATCGGTGGCATATCTTTTATAAGGACTTTCTTCAATACTATTACATTGTTTCAATAAATTTTCATAAAAGCCGGCAGGCTGCTGATTTTTGGGAATATCGGTATTAAACATCATTAAAACAGATGCCAGAATATTTTGATCACTTTTTTTATTTTCCTCTTTTAAAAAATTATTTCTTGTTTCTTTTGCATGAGTTATTGCTTTTTCAATAGCTTCTTTTGTTGCATCTTTTGAAGAAAGTAATTGTTCTAAACTATTCCAACTTGCTGCATACGCCAATAGCGGAGAGCCCATAATCCCTTCACGCATGTACACTGCTTGCATGGCATAGGGACGCCATTCATTGTAATTTTTACCATAATCAGTAAAAATATTTTCATACGCTGTTTTTCCTTTTGCCCAAGCCATAAAATTCTGTTCTGCTTTTTGTTTTTGGCCAAATACATCGTACTTCAATAATTGCTTGGTTTCGCCATCGTAAAATTTCCAATAGTTAGCAATAGAAGCATACGAAGAGGCTAATTGTAATTTAACAGCAGGATCTTTTTTCATTTCCTCAAACATATATTTCAAACGCATATCACGCAATTTCACCAAAGTTGGATTATTAATTTCGGTGCTTAATGCAACGCCATAAGATGTTTCGTAACGATTAGTACCACCGGGATAGCCAAATAACATACAAAAATCTCCATCTTTAAACCCTTTAATACTTACGGGTAAATAATATTTTGGTTTAAGCGGAACATTAGTAGTACTGTAATTGGCAGGTTTTCCATCTTGACTCATGTACACCCGAAATACCGAAAAATCGCCAGTGTGGCGAGGCCATTCCCAATTATCGGTATCGCCACCAAATTTGCCAATACTTTCGGGCGGATTTCCTACTAAGCGAACATCTTTATATACATCATACACAAATAAAAAATATTGATTGCCTTTAAAAAAACTTGCTACAACAGCCGCTTTAAATTCATCTCCATTTGTAACTTCTTTTACCATGGCCGATTGTAAGGCTATTAGTTTTTGAGCACGTTCCATTCCCGAAGTATTGCCCAATTCTTTCATCACTCTATCGGTAACATCTTCAATACGATTTAAGAAACGAACCGTAAGTTTAGATTGAATTTCGGCACTTTTATCTTTTGCAAAAAAGCCATCGTGCAAATAATTATGTTCTACTGTTGATGCATTGGCAATTGCATCGTATCCGCAATGATGATTGGTGAATATTAATCCCTGATCGCTTACAATTTCGCCGGTACAGCCACCGCCAAAAATAATTATGGCATCTTTAATAGAAGAATGATTGATACTGTATAACTGATCGGCTTTTAGTTTCAGACCTTTTTTAACCATATCGTTATACACTTGTTTGCCAAGCAAAAGAGGCAACCACATACCCTCATCGGCATAAGTTTGAAGGATACATACCATCAACGCAATTGATAGAAAATATTTTTTCATATTACTTCGGGTTTTAGCTTGCAAAGCTACTTGTTAAATTAATTCGCTTAATTTTTCGTGGCATTAATTAAACCTTTTTAAATTATTGAAAGTCATACATTGGTTCAATTAATTTTTTTAATTTCCCTGCATGCAAATAGACGATAAAGAATTATTGTTTCAGTTTAGGCAATCTGCAACAAAAGAATTGGCATTTACGGCTATCGTAAAAAAATATCAAGAAAGGATATATTGGCACGTAAGGCGTATGGTAATTGACCATGAAGATGCTAATGATGTATTACAAAATGCTTTTATTAAAATTTGGAAAGGCTTAGAAAATTTTAGAGAAGATAGCCAATTATACACTTGGCTATACCGAATTGCTACCAACGAAAGTCTTTCTTTTTTAGATCAACAAAAAAAGAAAGGAGCTATAAGCTTTAACGATATTGAAGAAGGATTTAGTAATAAAGTAAAAGCAGATGAAAATTTTGATGCGAATAGATTAGAATGGAAATTACAATTGGCAATACAACAATTACCCGAGAAACAACGACTTGTTTTTAATTTGAGATACTATGATGAAATGCCTTACGAAGAAATGAGTAAAATATTAGAAACAAGCGAGGGTGCATTAAAAGCAAGCTATCATCACGCTGCAAAAAAAATTGAGGAATTTATAAAAAATAATTAAACGTTAAAAGTTTTAAAAGGTCTTATAAAGCACAATGAACAAACATGAAGAAATATTAAATGAGTTAAAAGAAATTGCACCACTACTTATGGCGGTTAATAAACAACCGGTATATACAGTACCCAAAGATTTTTTTTCAACCTTATCCAACAATATTTTGGCAAATTGCAAAATTACATTGCCATCAAACCTTACATCATCTACTATTTATTCAGTTCCAAAAAATTATTTTAACACATTTCCTTCTGCTATTCTTGAAAAAATAAAATTAACCGAAAATGAAGTTTCGGAAGAGCTACAACAAATTGCTCCCTTACTAAATACTATTTCTAAAAAAAATATATACTCAATTCCTGATAATTATTTCGAACAAATAAAAATACCCATTGCTAAAACGCCTGCTAAAACTATATCTTTCAGCAGAACCAGAAAATGGATAAGTTACGCAGCAGCAGCAGTAATGGCCGGAGTTTTAGTTACCGGTGCCTTTATTTATGTTGATCACAGCTCTTCTTACGATGTAACTAATGAAATAAAAAAAGCAAGTGATGATGAATTGAATAGTTATGCAGATGAAAATTCTGTTTTGTTTAACGAAGACTCTTTAATAAATGAAAATGAACAAGAATTCTTAAATGTTGAAGACGGTCTTAAATCGGTTAGCAATGAAGAATTAGAACAATATTTACAAGAAAATACAGAAAATAGCGGTACCGAAGTTTCCTTAAAATATAATTAAACTTAGTTGTAAAAATGAAGAACACACTTTTAATAATATTATTTCTACTTACACAAAACATGTATGCACAACAGCTCAATAAACAGGGCAATTTACAAGGATTAAAAATAGCCTACATGACAAGAGAATTAAACCTTTCATCGCAAGAAGCACAACAATTTTGGCCACTCTATTATAGTTTTGTAGATGAAAGAAAAGTTATTCATAATGAAATGAAAAATGATGCTATTGGATTGGATGAAAAAAACTTAGAACTGAAGAAGAAATATTTTCAAGAATTTAAAAAGGTTTTAGGCAATGAAGACAGAGTGAATAAATGCTTTTTATGTGAAAGAGATTTTGGAAATTATATTAGAAAAGAAATACAAGCTCGCCAAAAGCTTAAACAACAAAATAAACAATAAAATATTCTATTGTTCAATATAAATGGGCGTTTGAATATCGTGATAGAATAAGAATGTCCAATTCTCTTGTTTTCCTTGCTGCCACCATTGTTGCCTTAATTCCATACACTTTTTTCCATCATAATCATATTTGGCAATAAACCTATTTTTCATTTGTTGCAATTGCGGTGCATCGTCTGCACCAAAAAATATTTTCTGTCCCTTTTCTTCAATCCAAAAAACTTGATGAAAAGGACTATGTGCACCGGTTATTTGATAATGAATATAATTATCAATTATTCCATTATCGTGCAACCAAACAACATTAGAATTATTTTCCAGTACAGCAAGTTCATCTGTCATATATGATGGATAACCTATTTCCTTTGCATACTGATATTCTTTTTCCTGAACATAATAAGTAGCATGCGGAAATGAAAGTTGATAATTACCTATATTATCTCTAAAGCTAATTCCACCGGCATGATCTTTATGCAAATGACTCATTAAAACTTTAGTTATACTTTGCGGCAATATACCATTCAATTGTAAGTTGTAATGCAATTGCAATATGCCATTTTTCCTAAACCCTAATCCGGTATCAATTAACAAAATATCGTATGAAGTAATAACAAGAAAAGGCTGTACTTCAACCAACAAACTGCCTGTTGTTCTTTTATGTAAAGTATCTTTTGCCTGATCGAAAGGAACAAAAATTTTTGTTTTATCAACTGTAAATGATCCTTCGGAAAGTGGAATAATTTTCATGTTACGAATATCAAGGAATAAACTGAATTAGCGTAAAACCATTTGCCTATCGGCATCTAACCGAATAAGTATAAAAATTAAAATGGTAAATGTAAGTAAAGAAGAACCTCCATAGCTAATTAAAGGAAGCGGAATACCAATAATAGGAAACAACCCAACAGTCATACAAACATTTACAGTGATATGGAAGAAAATAATACTGGCAACACTATACGCATATACTCTACTAAATGTGCTTCGTTGCCTTTCGGCAATTCTAACAATACGAAATAGTAATAATAAATATAATCCTAAAAATATTACACAACCAACCAAACCAAAAGCTTCACTTAACGATGTAAAAATAAAATCGGTATGTTGTTCGGGAACATATTTACCACGTGTTTGGGTACCTTTTAAAAATCCCTTTCCCCATAATCCTCCGGATCCTATTGCAATTTTACTTTGCCGAACATTATAATCATCAGGTTTTTTGGAAGGTTTATCACTATTCGATTTTGATTTATGATGATTTTGTGTACAATCATAATCCTTTCCAACCATGCTGTAAATACGTGTGCTTTGATAACACTGAAAAACATTATTAAAAATATAAGGAACTGCAAAACGCTGCACACCAACACAAATAAACCATACAGCAACAATAATTGTAAGAATACTTTTTTGGCGTTTAATATAACGGCGTAAAATATAAATAGCCAATAAAGCAATTACAGTTAATGCTATGGCAAGAATATTTTTATCTACAATTAACGTAGCCACTACTAATACGCCAAAAGAAATTCCTACAATAAGCAATGCAGGTGGTAACCCTTCTCTGTACATTGCAATAAAGAAAGAAAAATAAACTAACGCCAATCCCGTTTCGTTTTGAAAAATAGATAGTATAGCAGGAGCAAGTGCAATTACCGCTCCAATTATTTGAGATTTAATATTTGTAAAGTCGGTTTCCTGCCGAGATAAAAATTTGGATAAAGCCAATGCAGTAAATATTTTACATAGCTCGGCAGGTTGCAAGTTAAAACCTCCGGCAAGTGGTATCCAGCTTTTAGAGCCGTTAATATTTTTGCCCACAACAAAGGTTGCCAACATTAATAAAATTCCAAAAGCATATAATAAATTAGAAAACGTGGTAAATAATTTACTATCGGCCAATAAAATAAAAGTGGCAACAACAACACATACACCTAAAAATATAAGCTGCTTACTATAATTAGTTTTTCCGGCAATAAAAGTTTGTAACCAATCGGTTCCGGGTTTATACTCTACCATAAAAATGCAAAGAATTCCAATAGCAACTAGTATAGCGTACAGCCAAATCACTAACCAATCTACTCCTTTTGATATGGTATTATTATTTCTGCTATTCATTTTTATACTTTTCTTGCAATTGCTTTTTGTATTTTTCTTTGTTCATCAATTAGTATAGCTACTGCACTAATTTTATCTTTTGAGGATGTTTTTTTAATAGGCACTTTAGGTTTTACTTCTTGCAAAGCAGGTTCTTCGGTTTCGGTTGAATCGTTATTTTCTTTATTCATTTGCTGCTGTAAAATTTCATTTTCTTTTACACGTTTAAGCGAATCGTTTTTTTGCATTTGCATCCGCATTAAATACGGAATTAAATTTTTATTGGCAAATTCTTCCAATTTAGCTTTCCGCTCAGTTCCGCTAATTGAATCTCGCAAATATTGTTCAACCAAAAAACTGGCAATAGGTGCTGCAGCCCAAGCCCCTTGCCCCGAGTTTTCGCAAATAACGGCTATGGCAATTTTTGGATTATCGCGTGGGGCAAATGCACCAAAAAAAGAATGATCTTGTTGTTTAACCATTACACCGTTTATTTTGGCAGAATTTTCAACTGTTCCGGTTTTACCACACATTACAATACCATCAATTTTAGAAGCAGCCGCCGTTCCATAATCTACCACCGCTTGCATTCCATCTTGTACTGCATCGAAAATAGAATCGGGAATATTTTTATCGGTATAATGTTTTGTTTTAAAAGCATCTAACATATTATACTCATCTCCACCTTGAATTGAATCAACAATATGTGGGGTGTAATACCAGCCCTTATTGGCAATAATTGCCATTACATTGGCTAATTGCAATAAAGTGGTTTGCACTTCGCCTTGACCAATAGCATTTGATATAACATTACAGGAATACCATTTTTGACCAAATATTTTTCGGTAATATTTTGAAACGGGAAGATTTCCGGCTTTTTCTGAAGGAATATCAATTCCTAATTTATGCCCTAACCCGAAAGTATACGCATATTTATTAAATACCGCTAATGCACTATCGGCACCACCATATCGGGGTTGATCGAGAATTCTTTTATATACGGTAGAAAAATAGGTATTATCGCTATGTGCAATAGCATTTTTAAAATCGAAAGTGCCTTTATCTAAACATTTGGGTTTGCCGGTACCGCTCCCCTGACACGCTCCATTACAAGTAACGGTGGTGCGTTCTGTTATTACGCCTTCTGTTAATCCAATAATTCCGGATACAGTTTTAAAAGTTGAACCTGGAGAATATTTATTACCAATTGCCCTATTATTAAATGGCAATCTTGGATCGAGCAATAATTGGGCGAAATGTTTTTTTCGTTGATTTCCGGTTAAATAATTGGGGTTATACGTAGGTGCACTAACCATGCAAAGTATTCCTCCGGTTTTAGGATCAATGGCAACAATACTTCCTACTTTATTATTCATTAATTTTTCACCTAACTTTTGCAATTCTACATCAATACTTGTATATAAATTTTTTCCGGCAACTGCGGCTGTATCAAAAACTCCATTTTCATAAGAGCCTTGAATACGGCTTCTATTATCTTTAATAAAGCGTTGAATACCTCTTTGCCCCATTAATATTTTTTCATAGCTGCGTTCTAAGCCGGTCATGCCGGTATAATCGCCTTGTTCATATCCTTCTTCTTTATGGCGGCGTAAAAAGCTTGTATCTACTTCTGCAATATATCCTAATACATTTGCCCCAATATTATAAGGATAGGCTCTCGATTTTCGTTCACTTAAAATAAAACCCGGAAATTTGTACATGTTCTCATACAGCTTTGCATACAACTCTTGTGTAAGCAAAGGTTCAAAAACACTGGGACGAACAGCTGTATTTTTAAAAATGATATCTCGCATTCGCCTTTTGTATTCTGTGGTATCTATTTGCAATAATGTACATAAATCTAAAGTATCTGTACCTTTTGTTTCGGAAGGAGTTACAACCAAATCGAACGACATGATATTCTCTAAGAGCGGTCTTCTTTTTCTATCAAAAATAATTCCTCTATCCGGATACACGATTTTTCTATAAATGGCATTATTTTCTGCTGCCAATTTATATTTAGGCGATAAAATTTGAAGATGTATTAATTGTACAAGAATAATAATAAATATTGAAGTGAATATTACTTGAATAACCCTGCTTCTGTTTTGATTAAATACCGGCATAATTTGATATAAAAAATAGCAATAACAAAATTGCTGATAGTTATTTGATGAAACAATATTGCTAACAAAAAACTTATTCAGCTATGTGTACATGTTTATAAATATGCTGCATTAGTTTTAAACTTGGCTTTTCGAAAAAACAACATTTCGGTAACAAAAATTAATAACAAACTAATGGCTGTTGTTGCAGCCACTTTACCAATAAAAAATATAAAATCGCCAAATTGCAACCACTCTATTAATACCAAATAAAAATGATGAATAAATGTTAGTAGAAAAACATATAAACTATACGGAGCCCCTCCCATACTTTTAAAAGAGGGTTCAATATAACTTTGCTCGGTTGTTTCTTGAGGAATAAGTAAGTTTAATAAATAGGGCCGTATATATGCTATTAATAAACATGGTGCTGCATGCAAACCGGGAGTTTGTGTAAAATAATCCAACGTTAACCCAAATAAAAAAGCTATTAACAATAATAAAAACCTGTTAATGCTAAACGGTAACCATAAAATAAATAGAAAGTATAAATAAGGAGTAACAAACTGATGTAAAGGAGGTATTTCATTTAATACATATCGCTGTATTAAAATAAAAAATACAAATCTGAAACTATTTTTTACAATGCTACTCATTGCTTTTTTGCTTAGTGTTTTCTAATTTCATTTGCTCAGCATACTGTATATTTTCTATTACATCAACATATTGTAAACTATAAAAATTAGTAGCTGTTTTTATTTTCAGCGTATAAAAATTGGTTGATGGATCGTTGATAATTTCTGTAATAGTACCAATAGGCAAATGTGAAGGGAAGTTAGCAGAATAATTACTGGTTACAACAATATCGCCTTTTTGGATATTAGAACTTTTAGGGATATTGCGTAAAGTTAAATAAGAGGGGTCTACACCATCCCATTCAATACTTCCTGCAACATTATCTTTCTTTAACATGGCACTTACTTTACTATTACGATGCAGCAAACTCATTACTCTACTAAAATTTTCGCTTACATCAATTACAACACCCACAATTCCTTCAGGTCCTAATACACTCATTCCTTTTCTTACACCTTGTTTAAACCCTCTTTCTAATGTTAAATAATTGGTTTGAGAAGAAATGGTGTTGCCTACTACTTTAGCCGGTAAATAATTAAACTTTCGGTATTGTTTTATTGAATCAATTGTAACTGTATCTGTAACTAATTTTTTAGTACTATCGGGTGCAATAAAATTGGCTTTTAAGCTATCGCGTAATCTGGCATTTTCTACTGAAAGTTGTCGGTTAATTTCTTTTAACGAAAAATAAGTATATACATTACTTAAATTGGCATTTACTTTTCCGGTTAATTCATTGGCTGTGGCAGAAAAAAAAGCTTCGTACGTTTTATTGTATTTGCTAAGCATTATAATACACAAAATTTGTAATACAATAAAGCTTACAAAAGTAAAATGCCTACCAATAAATAAGAAAATATTTTTCATTCAAAAAACTAAAAGAAAAATCTATAAAGGTACTTTTCAAAGTTAGTATAAGTAATGATAGATTGTGTTGTAAGATTTTTATTATCGCATAATAAACGGATAATGTTGATAATTTTTAAGTGCTAAACCAGTTCCTCTTACTACACTTTTTAAAGGATCATCTGCTATGTGAACGGGCAATTTAATTTTTGCACCCAATCGTTTATCTAACCCACGCAACAAAGCACCACCACCGGTTAAATACAAGCCTCTTCTGTAAATATCGGCAGCCAATTCTGGCGGTGTAGTTTCTAAAGCTTTTAAAATAGCTTCTTCTATTTTAAAAATACTTTTATCCAATGCTTCTGCTATTTCTTGGTAGCTTACCATAATTTGTTTAGGAATACCCGTAACCAAATCACGTCCATTAACCGGCAAATCATCCGGTGGGTTATCTAAATCCTTCATAGCAGCACCTACTTGAATTTTTATTTGTTCGGCCGTACGTTCGCCAATTAATAAGCTATGGTATCGGCGTAATGCCTCCATAATATCTGCTGTAAATTCATCGCCGGCTATACGAATACTTTGGTCGCAAACAATTCCTGCTAACGCTATAACGGTAATACCTGTTGTTCCTCCACCAATATCAATAATCATATTTCCCACAGGTTCTTCAACATCTATTCCTATTCCCAAAGCAGCGGCCATTGGCTCGTGAATCATATATACTTCCTTAGCTCCGGCTTGTTCGGCACTATCTCTTACGGCACGTTTCTCTACTTCTGTTATGGAAGAAGGAATACAAATTACCATTCGCCAACTGGGTGCAATTAATGGTTTTTTAGGATAAATCATTTTAATCATTCCTCTAATCATTAATTCAGCAGCGTTAAAATCGGCAATTACTCCGTCTTTTAATGGCCTTACCGTTCTAATACTTTCATGTGTTTTTTCGTGCATCAGCAAAGCTTTTTTGCCTACGGCTAACACTTCTTTTGGATTATTACGGTTGAGTGCTACAATACTGGGTTCATTTACTACAATTTCATCGTTATGAATGATAAGTGTATTAGCAGTGCCCAAGTCCATTGCAATTTCCTGTGTAAAAAAGTTAAACATTCCCATATATAAAAAATATCTTTATTTAAGCTAATGCCTGCAAAGGTGTATGAAATTAATGGAAATAACAAGTGCGTAAACCCTTATTTTTCGGGCATTTGCACCAATTGTGTTAGTTTACTGACTATAAAATCGGCAATAGTAAATTTTTAAGTTAAAAAATAATCGTGCTTATATTTTAACAATGCTATTTTAATATGCGTATTTTGGCTTTGTAAGCAGCTTGTTCTGTTTATTTAATTTGCCATTAAGTATGCAATTATATTTCTGTTTTATTTGCAAACTCGTAGCCAATATCTTTTCTAAAATACATTCCCTCGAATGAAATGTTATTTAATATTTCTTTAGATATTATTACCGCTTCTTTAATATTTTTACCCGATGCTGTAACTGCCAATACTCTTCCTCCATTTGTTACAATGCCTTGTTCCGTTTGTTTGGTACCTGCATGAAAAACTATTGAGTTTTTGTTTAATTGCTCTGTTTGCAATCCATTAATTAATTTGTTTTTTTCATACTCGCCAGGATATCCGCCACTAACTGCAACCACTGTTGCAAAACTTGCATCGCTAAATGAAATATTTGTATCTGCTAAAGTGCCGTTATCCATGGCTGCAAATAACGCAACAATATCTGTATTCAATCGGGGCATTACTACTTCTGTTTCCGGATCTCCCATTCTGCAATTATATTCTATCACCAATGGTTCATTATTTACATTAATCAATCCAAAAAAAACAAAGCCAAAATATGCTAAATTTTCTTTTGCCAAGCCATCTATAGTTGGTTTAATAATTCTCTCTTCCACTTTTTGCATAAACAAATCATCAACAAAAGGTATAGGCGTTACACAGCCCATTCCGCCTGTGTTTAAGCCGGTATCGCCTTCTCCAATTCGTTTATAATCTTTTGCATGACCAATAATTTGATAATCTTTTCCATCAGTTAAAACAAATACACTTACTTCAATGCCACTTAAAAATTCTTCAATAACTACTTTACTACTGGCATCGCCAAATTGTTTGTTAATAATCATCTCTTCAAATGCTTGCAATGCTTCGTTGTGGTTGTTACAAATAACAACTCCTTTGCCTGCGGCTAATCCATCGGCTTTTAAAACAATTGGTAAACTATGTTGGGTTATATATTTTTTTCCTTCTTCAAAATTATCTTTCGTAAACTCGGCATACGCAGCAGTTGGTATATTATGCCGTTGCATAAATTTTTTCGAGAAAGCTTTACTTCCTTCTAATTGTGCTGCTTCTTTGGAAGGACCAACTACAATTATATTTTTTAAAGCATTATCGTTCTTAAAAAAATCGTATATCCCATTTACTAAAGGTTCTTCGGGACCTACTACCACTATATTTATTTGGTTTTCGATACAGAATTTTTTCTGTGCCTCAAAATCGTTTACAGCTATATTGATATTGGTGCCATGTAAAGCAGTTCCGGTATTGCCCGGAGCAATAAATAATTGATTGCAATGATGGCTTTTTGACATTTTCCAAGCCAATGCATGCTCACGGCCACCGCTGCCTAATAATAAAATATTCATGAAGTAGAAAATTAAATTTAAAAGAAAAGCGAAAGTACAATTCTGATAATTACCACCAACAAAAAAGAGCACTCGGTAGGAAATGCTCTTTTTTGAAATAAGATGAATCAATTTATTAGTGTGCTACTTCTCAACTACATAGCTTTTTTCGGGTAATTTTTTTGAAATTAAAACATACAATACAAGAAATCCGCCTAAAATAGCAACAAAAAGCCAATAATAATCAGCTCCAATAAACTTAGAAAAAACGCCCTTTCCGGCAATGCTATTATTAACAAATGCAGTAAATAAGTTACCAACTGCAACAGTTAAAAGCCAAATAGCACTCATAGTACTTTTCATAGATTTTGGCGATTGGGTATACGCATATTCTAACCCTGTAATAGAAACTAAAACCTCTGCAGCAGATAATATTAAATAGGCTAATATTTGCCACCACACAGAAGGATGAAGACCATTATCAACCTTTGTTTGAAGGAAAGCAATAATTGTAAACGAAACTCCGGTTAAAAATAATCCTGCACCAATTTTTCTTAATGGCGAACATTTTATTCCTAATTTTTCAAAGAAAGGATAAACACCATAAGTAAACACAGGAATTAATGTTAAAAGAAATAATGGATTTACTGTTTGAATTTGTTCGGGCAAAAAAGTATATCCAAAAATATTTAAATCAAGCTTTGTTGCTTGCAATACCCACTCAGAAAGGTTTTGATCCCACATAGCCCAAAAGATTGGAATAAATGCAAACACCATTAAAACCCTATA
>JAKAJX010000223.1 GCA_021824855.1 Bacteroidota bacterium
CCGGATTGTAAGGTGCTTAAAAATAAGGTAGTCATGGCGGCTTGCCCACTGGAATGCAGAATGGCTTTAAGTTGCAGGGGGTTGCCATTTTCATCGGTTAATCCAAATGCTTCTAATGCGGCAATGGTTTTTTCTGCAGCGGTAAAAGTAGGATTACCCCAACGTGAATAGATTCTTGATTTATCTGATCCTGCAAAACGTTCCATTCCTTGTTCGGCAGTATCGAATGTAAAAGTTGATGTGGCAAAAATGGGTGTAATGTGTGCAAACTCTGCATTATTGTTATCGGCTGCGTGTAATGCAATAGAGCTAATGCCGGATAAGTGAAACAATCCTTTATTCATAATAAATTATATAATTGTTGTAAGCAAAATCTTTATTCAATAAAAATACAGCATACTATACTATTTATAATAGCGAAGTGAATAAAAGTTGCAGGGTGTGCTTAATGAATTTACTCGGCTAAAGTCCATACAGAACTTCTGCCAAGCCAAGAGAAGCTACATATAAAACCACGAAGCTTTAAACTTCTTTCTGCTAAAGTTAATTTTCCGCAATAGGTTTTTCCGCTATTAGGATCGTAAACAGTTCCATCTTCATACACATTGGGTTCTGTGCTTTTCTTAAATTTTTTTAAGATGATTAAATTTAAAACAGGAGTTGATTTTAATTTATCATCCGGGTTTTTATTATCAACTCTTGGATGACCATTTTTGTCATTGGGTGTTTGTAAGTATATTATTTTGCCATAGAAATATCCGTCTGTTGCTTTAAATATTTGAATTTTTGAAGTTTTTTCTTCATTCCACCAAATTTTTTCAATTGGTTCTTTTTGTGCCATGCAAAATTTAGTAACCAATACTAATGCAAATACTAAAATATTTTTCATAAAGTAGTTGAGAAAATACAATAATAATTAGTGATTGAATGGATAATTAAGTTTAGCTATTATACGCCCATTTAATCCAAGTAGCACCCCAAGTAAAACCTCCACCAAAAGCTGCAAGTACAATATTATCTCCTTTGTGTAATTGTTTTTCCCAATCCCATAGGCATAATGGAATAGTTGCTGCTGTTGTATTTCCGTAGCGTTGAATATTAATCATTACTTTATCTTTCGATAAACCCATTCGGTTGGCAGTTGCATCAATAATTCTTAAGTTAGCTTGGTGAGGTACCAACCATGCTATATCATCTCCGGTTAAATTATTTCTTTCTAATAATTCGGCACTAACATCGGCCATACCTTTTACGGCAAATTTAAAAACAGGTTGTCCGTCTTGATGTATAAAGTGTTCTTTCGCTAAAACGGTTTCAACACTTGCGGGTTTTAAAGAGCCGCCTGCTCTCATGTATAAATAATTCTTTCCAATACCATCGCTTTTTAAAAGACTATCCATTATTCCATCTTCATCGGTACTTGGTTCTAATAAAACTGCACCTGCTGCATCACCAAATAAAATACAGGTTGCTCTATCGGTATAATCAACAATACCGCTCATTTTATCGGCACCAACCACAACAACCTTTTTATATCGGCCACTTTCAATAAATGAAGCACCGGTGGTTAAAGCAAATAAAAAACCACTGCAAGCGGCATTTAAATCGAATCCAAAAGCATTGGTAGCTCCTATATTATCGCCAATAATATTAGCTGTAGCCGGAAACATCATATCGGGTGTAACAGTGGCACAAATAATACAATCTATTTCTTTGGCATCAATATTTCTTTTGCGCAATAGTTCTTGTACTGCGGGTGTTCCTAAATCGCTGGTAGCTTTGCCGGGTTCTTTTAAAATTCTTCTTTCTTCAATTCCGGTTCTTGTTCTTATCCATTCGTCGTTGGTTTCTACCATTTTTTCTAAATCGGCATTGGTAAGTTTTGTTTCTGGAACATATCCACCAACGGCTGTAATTGCTGCTTTGATTTTTGTCATGCTTTTCTATATAATTGTATTAAAAATCGGGCACAAATATCTGAAATCATCTTATAAAAAAATTTGTAAATTATTTTCATTGTTTTTTTAAGCATTGCCAAATTAACTAAAATTGGCTTTAATACTATATTTTTGAGGAATATGATTGCTTTTGTTAAAGGTAATTTTGTAGATAAAACACCCTCGCATGTAGTAGTAGAGGTAAATGGTGTGGGATACGATTTGCAAATTAGTTTGCATACCTACTCGGCTATTGCAGATAAAGAAAGTGGCAAATTGCATACGTATTTACAGATTACCGAAAATAATCAAACGCTTTTTGGCTTTGCAGAACAAGCTGAAAAAGAAATATTTTTACAACTAATTAGTGTAAGTGGTATTGGTGCAGCTACTGCAAGAGTGATGTTGTCTGGAATGAAGCCGGTAGAAATTGCGAAAGCTATTGCACAAGGAAATACCAAATTATTGGCTACCATAAAGGGAATTGGTAAAAAAACAGCAGAAAGATTAATTGTTGAATTAAGAGATAAGTTAAGTAAACAATCAATAGAAACAAGCAATATAGCACCAGAATCTGTTATAGAAGAAGATGCTATTAACGCATTAATTGCTTTAGGAATTAATAGAGTTGCAGCAGAGAATATTGTAAAAAAAATCATAATTTCAAGTCCCAATGCTACGTTAG
>JAKAJX010000178.1 GCA_021824855.1 Bacteroidota bacterium
TTTAGGAACCGATATTTTAGGCGGAAATAAATTTGGAGTAAAAACTGCATTGGTGTTATCGGGTAATACCAGTGCCGAGGATGTTTATATGGAAATAAATGCAAGCGGAATTATCCCCGATTATATCTGCGATTCAATAGCTGTTTAAATTAAACATACATGTGGGCGTATATCAATAACAATTTTATTGCAGCCGATAATGCAAGTATTTCTATCAACGATCTTGCTTTGCAAAGAGGCTATGGCGTTTTTGATTTTTTTAAAACCATTAATTATTCTCCCATCTTTTTAGACGATCATCTCAATCGCTTATACCTTTCGGCACAAATAATGCATTTGGATATTGAGCTAACCAAAAGCGAATTAAAAAAACTTATTTTTCAGCTTATTGAAAAAAATAATATTTCAAACTCGGGAATAAAAATATTAATTACGGGCGGAAATTCTTACAATGGATATTCTATCGAAAAAACTAACCTAATTCTTACACAACAGCCTTTGAAAATAGCTAATGAGTTGAATGAGCAAGGAATTTCTCTCATTACTTATTCGTATCAACGACAATTTCCTATTGCCAAAACAATAGACTATTCAATGGGAATTTGGTTGCAACCATTTATAAAAGCACAAAATGCCGATGAAGTTTTATATAGGTATTGCAATATTATTAGCGAAACACCAAGAGCTAACTTTTTTATGGTACTGGAAAATAATACCATAATTACCCCTAAAAAAAACATATTAAATGGCATTACTCGCAAGCAAATAATTGCTATAGCTAAAAAAAAATATACGGTAGTAGAAGCTGATATTTCTTTAAACGATATTGTTAAAGCAAAAGAATGTTTTATTACAAGCACCTCCAAACAGGTATTACCGGTAGTAGCAATTGATGGAAAAATAGTAGGAAATGGCATGCCTGGGCTTATTACAAAATGGCTTTTTTATCAGTTACAACAATGGTATCAATTAACATAAAAAGTATAATTTCAATATTCAGCTTAAAACTATCAGATTTGTGTAATATTTTAATTTATTTTCGTAATTGTTATGAAGAAGATTGAATTAGAAATTGTAGCCTTATCGCACAGTATTACGCAAACTCATTCGTATGCTGTTGTTCTTGGCGAAGTAAACGGATTACGCCGATTGCCTATTGTAATTGGTGGATTTGAAGCACAAGCAATTGCAGTTGCTTTAGAAAAAATGCAACCAAGCAGGCCACTTACACACGACTTGATGAAGAACTTTATGAATTCTTTTAACGTTGAATTGCAAGAAATAATTATCAACGATTTGCAAGAAGGAATTTTTTACTCGAAATTGGTTTGTTATACCGAAAACGATACTATTGAAATTGATAGCAGAACCAGCGATGCTTTGGCATTGGCCGTTCGGTTTAATTGTCCGATCTATACATTTGAACATATATTAGAAAGTGCCGGCATTTTAATGGATGATGCTTCATCCGGAAAAAAGAAAAAATCTGACACGGTAAATGTGGAAGAAAATACTTCTACCGAAACCGATTTAAGTAAGATGAGCGTAGAAGAATTGCAAAACTTATTAAATGAAGTGTTGGAACATGAAGATTATATACGTGCTATTTCTATTCGTGATGAAATTAATAAGCGTAAATAATATTCTATGAAAGTTGCAATTGATAGGGTATTGATAAAAATGGAAGATGATACTATTAATCCTCAATTATGATTAGCTTTCCAAACTGCAAAATAAATCTCGGATTAAATATTATACATAAAAGAACGGATGGGTATCATAATATAGAAACGGTTTTTTATCCAATACAGCTTAACGATATTCTTGAAATTATTCCTAATAATGTTTTTTGTGCTATCTCAGAAATTAAAAGCAATCAACTCAATATAGAATTTACCAGCAGTGGTTTATTTGTTGAAGGAAATGCCGATAATAATTTATGTGTGAAAGCATATTGGTTACTTAAAAAAGATTTTCCTACACTTCCTTCTGTTCAAATTCATTTACATAAAAATATTCCTATTGGTGCAGGCTTAGGAGGCGGTAGTGCAGATGCTGCTTTTGCCTTACAACTGCTTAACAAAAAATTCAATCTTCATCTTTCTCAAGAACAATTAATAGTATATGCTTTACAATTAGGAAGTGATTGTCCTTTTTTTATCTATAATCAACCTTGTTTTGCAAGTTCTCGAGGCGAAAAACTTCAGCCTATTCATCTTCAATTATCAGCGTATCAATTTATAATAGTTAATCCCGCCATTCATATTTCTACTGCTTGGGCGTTTTCTCAAATAAAGCCAAAAGCACCCGATCAATCCATTCAAAATATTATTGCAATGCCTATTGAAAATTGGAAACATCAATTAATGAACGATTTTGAAGAACCGGTATTTAAGGCGTATCCCGAAATTGAGGCTATTAAAAATACTTTATATAATGCAGGAGCAGTGTATGCTTCGATGAGTGGAAGCGGAAGTACTGTGTATGGAATTTTTAAGAAAGATGCATTGCCTACAATTCATTTTCCCGAACATTATTTGCATATTCGGATATAATTTTAATTAGTGCCATAAGATATTTTATATTTATTGTTTGTATTGTTTTATTATGAAAGTT
>JAKAJX010000306.1 GCA_021824855.1 Bacteroidota bacterium
GATCTTTCAAGTTGATGATTCAGATATTCTTCAATCATGTTACCGGTAAAATTTTTATATACTATAGCAACTGAATTTTCGGAATAATCTTTATTTCTACAAAGCTTTCGAAGTGGGTGAAAACTAATATCAATAGGCTTTTGCAAAGAATTGAATTGAAGTATGATGGACGCAAAAACAGCAGTCATATCTTTAATCAATCTATTTCCAACTGTTGATGGCGTATCAAAATATTGATAGCTTGCTCGCATTTGATGTATCACTTCACCTGTATCAATTCCTTCATCTATAAACATAAAAGTAGCACCTACACATTCCGGCAAGCCATCTACCAATGGCCAATAATTTGTTGCAGAACCACGATAATACGGAGATAATCCAAGATGCACATTGATTATTTTTTTAGGAAATGATTGTAACCAATTACTTTTTAATATGGAAGCACCGTACACAACAATTAAATCAATATTCAATTCCGAAATAGCTTTTATATACTCTTCATTATTAATAGTTCCTCGCTCAATTACCACAGGATTCGATTTGTCCTCAACTGTATTTGTAAACAACTCAAAAAAATCTTTTTCCGATTGTATTCTTGCTTGCAAATGCTGATGACGCAACACATTTTCTTCTGTTATTTCTTCGGCCATTAATTGTTGAGCAGTTTCACAAAAAGATTGAACAACTTCAATGCCGGTTGTTAAAGCAATTTTTTTTCTAAAAAATTGATGCCTTAATTCGTTACCTGTTAAAATAGCTATTCGCATCATACAATATCACTCCATACTATCTGCACATCATTGGCTATATCATGTGCAGCAGTTTTTCCTACCACTTTATTATATTCTTCGGCCAATATTCCGCCTTTGCCGGGCCGCTTTACCCAAATATTTTCTTTTGTAAAAGTTTCACCTTTTTTTATTGGTTTAATAGAACAAATAGTGGCAAATGCAAAATCAATAGTTACCTGTTCTTCTTCAGCCGGCCCTTTTACACCACCACGCTGTTGTTGCAAAATTTTTGCTCCTTCAATTAATTCGCTGCAAGCTTTCGGATCCATTGAACAAATAATATCCGGACCAGGGCGATTCATGTTATCGGTAAAATGTCTTTCCAAAATACTTGCACCTAAAGCAACAGCTCCCCAACATGCATGATTGGTTAAGGTATGATCACTTAGTCCAACAACTGCATCCGGAAAATTATTTTGCAACTCAACCATTGCTCCTAATCGCACCAAATGATTGGGTGTTGGATATAAGTTGGTTGTATGCAATAATGCATAAGGCACCTGATGATTTTTAAAAATTGTAACTGCTTTTGCAACACTTTCAACAGTGTTCATTCCGGTACTTAAAATAATAGGCTTACCAAAAGCTGCAATATGATTTAATAATGGATAATTATTGCACTCACCACTTCCAATTTTATACGCAGGCACATTCCATTTATGCAAGCGATCGGCTGCAGCTCTACTAAATGGTGTTGATATAAAAATCATTCCTTTACTTTCAACATAGTTTTTCAACTCCAATTCATCATCTTCATTCAACGAACATCGCCGCATAATTTCGTAAATACTAATATCTGCATTGCCCGGAATAGTATTTTTTGCAGCACTACTCATTTCATCTTCCACAATATGTGTTTGATGTTTTACCACCTCAACACCTGCACTAAAAGCTGCATCCACCATAGCTTTTGCAGTTTCCAAATTTCCTTCATGATTAATGCCAATCTCAGCAATTACCAAAGGTGTATAATCGTACCCAATTTTTCGACCGGCAATTTCAAAATATGGTTTCACTGTACTTACTAATTTAGAGTTTAATTTTTGAGACAAGCTTTCGTATTTCATTGCATCTTCGTTGCGTCGCACTCTTGTACTTTACAACCAATATTCTGCAATATGTTGAGCTAAGTGTTGCTGTACAACTTTTAGAAATACTGAATAATATATCAAATTTACCAAACCGTCCACCCACCATCAATAATCAAATTATGCCCTACAACATGACTGCTGGCATCGCTTGCCAAATAAACAATACCGCCACGCAATTCTGTTTTATCGCTCATTCTTCCTATAGGATTAAGCTGCTGAAAACGTTCTAAAAATAATCCTTGATGATTATTAAAAATACCACCGGGTGTTAAAGCATTTACACGAACACCTTTGCTGGCCCACAATGTGGCTATATATTTTGTTAATGCCACAACGCCATGTTTACTTACACTGTATGCAACAGGTTGTGAAATTCCGGTACCGGGATAAATAGCATGATTAGGACTAACCACTCCATACAACGATGCAATATTGATAATACTTCCTTTGCCTTGCACCAACATTTGTTTCCCAATAGTTTGGCAACCTAAAAATGCTCCGGTTAAGTTAACATTAATAATTGCATTCCAATCTTCCAAAGGAAAATTTTCGAAACTTGCATCAAAATTGGCACTTTTACTTTGGTTAGTAAATCCTGCATTGTTTATTAAAATATCAACTTTACCAAACTCATTCATTACTTCATCTAATAGTTTTTCCCAACTTTGCTTTTGGGTAACATCACAATATTTTGCAACCGCATTAATATGTAGTTTTTGCAATTCTGCAACCGCCATTTTGCATTTATCTTCATTAAAATCGGTTAAAATAATTTTGGCTCCATAAGCACTTAAAGCAATGGCATGTTCGTAAGCCAATAAACCGGCACCACCTGTAATAATAGCAACTCTATCAGTTAAATCGAAAAGATTTATACTCATTGTTTGGTTATTAAAAATTCAACAATTTTAAAATCAATTTCTGTATCAATATCAACAGCCCGTTCTCGTGGAATTGGAAAAATTTTACACTTTGCTTTACTCCAATGTTCAAACTCATACAATGCAGATTTTTTAACTACATACGCTGCAGGTGTTAAACTATAAACAGCAGGTGCATCTTGGCGGCGAACAATTGGTTTATCCAATTTCTTTACAATTTCTGCATATCCATTTTCATTTATTTCCATCATATTAAAATAAGGATTACGCTCGGGTTCGTATCCTGTAATTACTACGTCAACATTTTTATCGTTTAATGCCAATTGAATGGCCCCATCTATATCTGCAACATTTTTTAAAGGCACTGTTACATCCATATCTACTATGTAATCAATAACAATATGATGCAGCTTTTCGTATGTTTCTACCGCATGAATAAATACCGGCCATTTACTGGCGGTATCGGATGCTAAATTTGCAGGTCGCATAAAAGGAATATTTGCTCCATACAGTTTAGCAGTTGCAGCAATTTGTTCATCATCGGTTGAAATAATTGTATCGTTTAATAGCAATGATTGTTTTGCTGTTTCTATGGTATATGCAATTAAAGGTTTACCTAATAAGGGTTTAATGTTTTTACCCGGAACACCTTTACTTCCGCCTCTACAACAAATAGTTCCTAAAATAAACATAATTAGATGATAGGATTAAATGAATCTACTGGTACAAAAACGTTATTGTTCGATGAATATTTTGCTGCAATCACTAATTTCAAACTTACAAGTGCTTGTTCGAAAGAGGTGGTATAATCGTTCAATTTTTCTTCTAAAAAATCTTTGATACTATTAATAAATCTGTCGTTTCGTTGAAAACCTGCATAATTATATTCGTACTCAGATTTGTCTTTTAATATCCACTGTACTTTGGTAGTGGTTAAATCCCAATAAATAGAACCTTCACTTCCTGTAAATAAACAATTGCGAATTAATTTTTGCTGTAAATAATCTAAGTGAATAGTTCCAATAATGCCATTTTGAAATTGCAATAATACTTCGGCAATATCTTCAGTTTCTATTTGAAGCGCATTAGAATTTTTATTTAAAGAAGCTACCGTATTTATGTTGCCTAATAACCAATATAAATAATCGAATTCATGAATTAAATCTAATAAAACTCCACCACCCGTTTCTTTTTTTGCACTCATTCCATTTTTATAATTTTCATGCGGACGCCAATCGGGTAAATATTGCCCAACTTGTGCATTAACCGAAACTATTGTTCCTATTGTGTTGGAAGAAATAAGTTTTTTTATTTTTTGCAAACCCAAATCGTAATGAAAATCATATCCAACATAAATTTTTGATTTTTTTTGTTGAATGAGTTGTTGAACCATTTCTATTTTATCATAGTTATGGCTAACGGGTTTTTCGAGATAAATAGCTTCAACTCCTGCATCTAATAATTGTAATAAAGCATCAATATGCATTGATGTAGGTAAACAAATAATTGCTTTATGAAAGTGATTATTGGCAATAGCAGATTGAATAGATCGATATAGTTGATATGCAGAAAATTCTATTGGCAAAATTGGCATTCTGGAAACAATAGAAATATCTGCATAACCTAAATGAATAACGTTTTGCAAATGGCGTTTGCCTATTGAGCCTAATCCAACTAAAAGAATTTTCAATTTATTTATTTATAGGTATAAGATATTCAATCGGAAATTCAACAACCATTATTTGTCCTAAACTTTGTAATTGAACATATACTTTTTTCTTACCACCTCGCAAAACAGTTCCTTCATTATCCATAAATACACCATGACTAATTTTTACTTTCGTATTTTCTTTAAATCCTTCAAGAGAAATTACCTGAATTTTTGCTTCTTTTTCTCCAAGATATTTTTGAATTAATTCTATTTCTTCATCTCTTATTATGGCTGGCTTGCCTAAATAATGTACTAAATTTAATACGCCATCTGTTGTTACAACTTTTAGCCTTTCCTCTTCATTAATTTGTACAAAAACATACGATTTAAAAAGAGGTTCTTCAATTACTTTTTTTCTATCGCTCCATTGGCGTTGTATTTTTTGAACAGGGCACCAACTATTAATTCCTTTTCGTACCAAAATTGTATCTACTTTTTTTTCCCATCTTGGTTTGGTATAAAGTGCATACCATTTTTTCTCTTTTCCTATCATAAGCAAATATACTATTCAGTTAGTATTATATACAGCTCCGCCACTTCACTCACAGTGTGAATATAAAAATTGGCATTGCAATTATCATTTTCAATACCACGTTTTTAGCTTTCAATAAAAGGTAAAATATGTTTTAAAAACACCTTTCGTTTCTCATTTAAATAATAGCTATAACTATATCCAAAACCAAAACTATACCCATAACTTCCATCACGTTTTATACTGTTTACTACAATACCCATATTTTTAAATTTCTTTTCATTATTCAGCTTATCAATATATGGAAGTACTGCTTTTAAAGTAAGTCTATGCCTAATTATACACAAAGTTACATCGGTATATTTTTCAAGTAATAAAGCATCTGTAACTAATCCTACCGGTGCTGTATCAATAATGATATAATCAAATTCTTTTTGTAAATAGCTAAATAACTCTGCCGTTTTAGGACTTAACAATAATTCTGCAGGATTAGAAGGTATTGGCCCCGATGTAATAATGCTTGTGTTATTTATTTCTGCAACTTGCTTAATAATTTCTTGAATAGAAACATTTCCGGCTATAAAATTCGATAGCCCGAGTTCATTATCAACTTTAAGCATTTTACTTAACCGAGGATTTCTCAAATCGAACTCAAGAATGATTGTTTTAGCTCCGGTAGTAGCGATAGAATTAGCCAAATTTAATGAAACAAAACTTTTTCCTTCACCACTTATAAACGAAGAAACCAATATTGTTTTAAGCTGATAACCTGCCGGAACTATATAATGCAAATTTGTTCTTAACAATCTAAATTGCTCCCCAATTGGGTTTTTACCCGATGTATTTACTATCACTCCTTTTCTTCTTTTCAAATAAGAAAGTTCGCCAACAATAGGCACCGAAGTACTATTTTCTATTTCTTTTTTATCGGTTACTTTATTATTAAGCATATCCTTTGTAATAATAATTATTACCGGAAATAAAATACCTACAATTATTGCCAATAGCCTAATCATGGTTTTATTAGGCGTTTTTGTTCCCATATCGCTGGCATAATCAACTACTCTGGTATTATTGATATTGGAGGCCAATAAAAGTTGTGCTTCCTCTTCTTTTTGTAAAAGATATTTATATAATCCTTCCTTCACACTGGCCATTCTTTTTAAGCGTAATAATTCTCTTTCATTTCTTGGTAATTCAGAAATTTTATTTTCCAAATCATCATAACTCATTTCTAAATCGTGTGCAGTTGATTCGTACGATTTTTTAAGAATTGAAATATTGTGAATTAAGTTTTCACGTATATTAACAATATCCTGAGTAGCTTTTTTTAGTCCGGGATCGAGTGGAGAGCTTTTTTGTTCTAACACTTGCTTTTCAAAAACCAAATCGTTGTGCTGATTAATAATTTTTTTCAGCGATTCTTCCCCTATTCCCATGGTAGAAGGAATAATATCGTTGGTAGAACGAAAGTTTTTGATGTACGATTCTAATGCTTCTAAAATTTTAAGTTGACCTAATTGTTTTATTTTTTCATTATCTACCAATAATGCCTGATTTTGGAATGAGCCGCCTTGAATAGCAACATCGGTTATTTTATTTTGGCTTTTATATAATTGGGCCGCATATTCTAATTTATTAAGCTCGTAACTAACAGAATCAATTCTATCATTTAAAAATTTTATAGTTCGCTTAGTAACTAAATTCTTATCTTCTAAATCAGCCGCATTAAATACATCAATTAGTTTATTTAAAATTTCTATGCCTCGTTCAGGAATTTGATCAATCATTGAAATTTCTACAATGCTTCCTCCTTTATCATTCGATAAATTAACAGTTAATTTATCTCGCAAAGAAAGTGCTTCTTGATGTTTATCTGCAAATTCTATAGTATAGCCACCTGGATTAATTTTTGCTTCCGGATTTCTTTCTAAAGTAATAGAAGCATAATTCGTTTCTACAATATCGCCAAATTTATAGTTTCTTTTTTCGCCATTTCCCAATAATTCAAAGCCATCTCTATCTAAACTTAGTTTGTATATGCCGGTTTTAGGCTTATCGTTTAAGTGAATAATTTGCAATTGAAAAGGAATTTCATCGCCATAAATTTGTTGTTTAGTAACTCTTCCCTCTTGCCGAATATGGATATTTAAGTTTAAAGAATCAACCAATCGTTCCAGTAAAGTAGTTGCTTTAATAATATCCATTTGATTGAATATATCATCAAAGGATTGTGTTACACCTAATTCTTTTAAAACAACATAATCAAGATTGGCTTCTTCTTCTTTTTTTACTAATAGTTTAGCAACCACTTGATGTTTAGAGGGTGTATAACGTAAATATAATACGGCTGTAAAATAAGCTAATAAAACACAAACAACTATCCAAGGTAACATACCGGCAATCTTGTATAGCAATTTCTTCATATCGAGTTGTGATGGACTCGATGCCGGTTGCATTGCATATTCAGATTCGGGTTGTATTCCTAAAGGATAACTCATTCTTCTTTTAAAAATTATTTACGTAAAAAAACATAGATAGCAAAAAGGCCACTTAACGCACTAACTGCTAATGACAATCGGGTATATACATCATTAACTTGTCGTCTTCTTATATCTGCATCCACTAAAATCACATCATTTCTTTTTAAATAGAAAAAGGGAGAGTTAAGTAAATTTCTGCTATTAAAATCAAGAATACCAATTTGCCTAACGCCCGAACTGTCTCTATAAACTTTTACATTATTGCGAATAGAATAATTAGTCATATCGCCTGCAAAACCAAGTGCTTCTAACACAGATATTTTTTCGTGATTAATAGAAAAAGAACCCGGACTTTTCACTTCGCCAATTACAGTAAATCGAAAGTTTACAATACGCACACTTACGGAAGGTTGTAATAAAATTGAACTGATGGCTTTTGATATTTTTTCTTTTGCTTCTTGCTCGCTTAATCCATCTACATGAATTTTACCAACCATATATATATCAATATTACCATCCTTATCAACAATATATTGTGGTGCAATTTCTTGTCCTATGGTAAAGTTTTCGCTTCGCTTGTTAAAGTCGGCAGCCGTTACTTCATTCTTACCCGAAATTCTTATATCCAAAATATCATCTTTTTGAATATAGCTATTAGGCCAAGCCATATTACTGATATGTATTACGGAAGAATCTTTTGGCAAATCATTAAAATAAATGAATTTTTTAGTATTAACGCATGAAGTTATCAGCATGAGTACACCAAATCCTATTAGCAACAAGATGGCGTTACTCCGAATTTGAGTTTTATACATAATGGGTTGTAAGTAGTTAAAACCAGTTTTGTCAAAATTAAAAGAAAGGAGTATGGTAATTTATTTACTTCAATTATAAGTTATGTATAAATTAAAAGATGCTGAAAACTTGTGGATAATCTTATGCCATTTAAGAGAAAGTTTCTCTAAAAAAAATGTAAATAAAAAGGAAATAAATATTTTCCCTTTTTGTATTTGCTGCTACTCAATTAAAAAATAGTTATTGAAAAGTTGAGAAAGTATCTTGCAGGTGAGTTAACGATTTTTCTAAAAGAAAAAAAGCATTGAAATTAGTAATAATAGCGGTATTTCAAAACACCTCAACCGATTCATATACTCTGTCCAAAAGTCAATAAATTATTATCCGGGTCAAGCAACGAAAATTCTTTTTGTCCCCATGGTTTTATTTGCAAACTTCCTGCAGGATGAATAAGTATATTTCTCTCTAAGAATGAATCATACAATGCTTCAATATCATCAGTTCTAATATAAACTTGTCCATAATTTATGGTAGGATCAAGATCTTTAAACTCAAAAAAATGAATTTGTATATTATCTCTAAATACCATCAAATATTCGTCAAAATCAGCATCACCAAATTTTTGAAAACCTAGTTTATTTATATAAAATTGCTTGGTAACTGTTTTATTACGCATGGGCAATTTTGGATGTATGTTTGTTAGCATGTGGTAAGTTTTGTAATAAAAAATTGCATATTACTATAAAAATATAATTGCCTTTTACATTACCAATCTATCACGTAAAACAATTAAATCATTCTTATTCAGCTTATTTTTGGCAATACAAAGAAAATCTCCATCAAATACAAAAATGTAATACTTTTCTTTTAAAAATGTTACTGCTTCTTTTTGTTCTGAATCTTGTAAATGCTCGTATTCAAATAAAATAACTATTGGGCTATATCTTTTTAAGTCTAATTGAGAGAGGATTTTATAATCGTATCCTTCGGTATCAATATGCAATAAATCTAAGCTGCTAATTTTGTTTTTAGTCAATAAATCATTCAACTTCAATCCACGAATTTCTTTTTCAATAATATATGGCTCTAATATTCCATCTAAATGTCGTAATATATTTTCTTTTTTAAAAGAACCTAATTGATCATACCAATAAGGCAAATTGGCAATATGCTTATCCGCATCTTCATTCACGTAATAAAAAATTTGATTTGAGCCATCATTAATTGCAACATTTTCAAAAACGAATCTTGAGTCATTATGATAATTCTTTTTTAATCTTTCAAATAAATACGGAATAGGCTCTACAAAAACAACTCTCCATCTTTTATTTTTCTTAATCAACTTAAAAATTGGGTCTCCGGTAACACCATCATTTGAGCCAATTTGAACTATATTTAAATCAGTATTTTTAAGATGTTTATTAACCCAAAATGTGGGAAAATTCTTATATCCTATCCATTTCCTGTACATTAATCGTATCAAGGCTCCAATTATCGGTATTCTTTTAATAAATTGCTTCAACTTCATTTATTTAATTTAAAATAGAATTCAATAATAATTAAAAATATGAACTCTATTAAATTTCACTGTCTACAAGTTTTGCATTCATTAAAAAAACAAGACAAAACGTATGCTTTCACATTAGTTCAATTATGTAGAAATGAAAGATTTTTTCTTTCTTTTCTTATAGCTTATAAAAAACAGTACAAACCCACTTAACACAGTTACCAGTCCAAAAACAGAAAAAGCACGGAGTAACCAATTTCCAAAATAATCCCTACTCTTATAATCCATTGTGTGCATCATCCATAGAAAGTCAAACATCCGCCATTTATTATTCCTAAATTTTTGAACGGTTCCTAATTCAGTTGCAACATACACCGTTGTTGCAGAAGGATGCTCGAATGTAATAGCATAAGCAGGCAATGGACTTTCTCTATATTCATGATGACCATCTGTACCTGTTAAGTATTCAACAGTTGCTACTTTTGATTCACCATTAAATCGCATTTTAGCTATAGTAACTGCTTCTTCTTTTGTTAATGGCTCGCGAAGCTGACCCGTTTCTGCATTGGCAAGATGGTTTATTACCTGCATACCATGTTTAGAATTCGCTTTGTTGCTAATTACATTCATACAACAAACCTGATAAAAAGGCTTACCAAAAATTTCAATTAACTGAATGGATACAACTGAATCAATTGGATGAATTTTTTTTATTGTATCTAACACTACTGTTGGACTAACCAATGAAATATTAGACGATAAGAGCGGTGCACGTTTCTTTTGAAAATCGCCATGCACTTCATCTATATTACTCCAACTAAAATACAATCCACCTATTGTCCATAACAAAAACTGGATGCCTAAAATAACACCCAGCCAACGATGAGTTTTTCGTATGTAATAATGTTTGCTTTTTGCCATAAACAGTATTGGTTGTATTTCTATTTAAAAATGCTTGCAGGATTAAAAATAAGAGATTTTATTTTTACAATTTTGTATATACTATTTTAAGAAATAAGGAATGAGGAAGATTGGTTAATATTCTACAATTTATTCTTTGCTTCCTTCCAATCAACTTTTAGTACAACACCTACTTGCAAACCAATTCCGTTTGTTTGTACATTATTAATTTTTCCATTCATATTGAAAAGACCAATTTCAGGAATAATAGCAATTACTTTATTTAAATTATTTAAATAACTTATGCTTCCACCAATAATATTTACATAATTACCGGAACTTCCTTCTGCTGCAGTAGGAATAACTGTTTTCAATATCCTAGCGTTGAATGTTAGTAAAGAGCCTTTTTTAGATAACTTTTTTGATAAGGACATTAAACCTCCCGGCGACCAAGCAGTTTTTTGCGTATTTAAAATACTTATATACGCTAATCCAATTCCACTCACAACACATAATTGCCAATTAGCATTTTGATTGGTAAGTCGAAGTTTTAAATCAACCGCACTACCTAATGTTGGGCCAGCACTGCTGTAGGGTAAAGCCACTGTACACAAACGATACCCTATATCAATATTTTTTGTTAATCCATACCTAATTCCCGCATGAGCTAAAAAGGGAGTAAAATTTGTTGAAGGTGTATTTTTAATAAAAGTAAACTGCCCTCCTGTTCCACTAATAAACGCAAAGTCTTTGGGGGAAACTGTATAAGCAGTACCAAAATTAAGAACCCATTGTGCATTTAATTTTTGAATATTACAAACCCAAATTAAAATAAAGGTTACTACGATTGAAAAGTACTTCATATTATTTTTATTATAATTAAATATTACTCAGCTTACAAATATGATACAATAAAAACAGTAAGATGCGGTATATTTGAAAATAGTATGGTCTCTCATTATAAAATTCTAAAGGCTTGTGGAGTTTGCCCAGTGTATCGTTTAAAATATTTTATAAAATGAGAAGCATCAGTAAAGCCTAAAGAAAAAGAAATCTCTGAAACGCTGTTGTTGGTATAAATTAACAATCGTTTAGCCTCGCTAATAATATATTCTGCTATAATTTCGGTAGCAGATTGATTAACGAATTTTCGACAAATTGCATTAAGGTTTTGCGGTGTTGTATTTAATAACCTTGCATAATGGGCAACACTGTTTTTAAGTTCATCCGGCTTACTCAACAAGTCTTTAAACGACTGAAAAAGAGTGTTTGTTATTTGCATTTTCTCTGCTATTGGTTTTGCTGTTTCAAGAATTTTTGCGAAAAGAGCTTTCAGCAAACCCTCTACTACAATAAAATTGTTTTCTTTTATCAGCAATTCAAATATTTGTTCAATAGTTGCAGGTTCTTTTAATTGTAAACTAGTAAGTTCACTAAGTTTTGAAAGCAATTTTTTAAGTTCTCCATCATAACTTTTCTCAACAAAAGCTTTTTTTAAAATTATAACATAACCCATTGGACTGCTTACAATGTTCCAATGGTGAACTTGCTCCTTTCTAACAAAAAAAATAACAGGTGGCTTAATTTGAAACTCGTTGTGGTCAATGCTATGAGTACCTTTACCTTTCAACAAGTAAATGATTTCAAAATAGTTATTATGCTTATGCGGTTCCGTCTTTCGAACTTCTTTTCTGAATGGCGATACTTTAATATAATTATCCGTTTTGCTTTTATCTTTTATGCTGATTGCTGAAATCATAATATTCTTGAATTATCTATCTATTCAAATATGCACTGTTACTGATATTTCAATAGATTAACGAAAAACAGTTTTCTCATTTCTTCATTGCAACTTTTTTATAAGCAGGAAAAAATTACTGTAACCCAATTGTGCTTCTTTGCCAAACAATGGTATAAGTGTTTTGTTGTATGCAATTAAAAATTTGTTTTTGATTGGTGCAAATCAAAAGGCTTTAATGTATTGATAATTATTCCAAAGTTTTTACCCTCAATTGCATATTTCCTCTTTAGTTCATTTTTATCAATTATTATTATCTCTTTAAAAACTGAGTCATTAATTTGAGATAAAATACCGTCAACATTTGTTTTTAAAAGTTCACCATTTACAATGTATTGAGTTGCTGTATCGCTTTGTGGATTAGGAACTATTGCTACATATTTTTCAGATTTAGAACTAAAATATTTCCAATAACGATTTTTTACAAACTTTTTTGTTTCTACATACACCACGCCATCTTTGCCTTCTTCTCCAATCAATTTTACAGCATTTGAATCTTTATAAACTGATACAGAAGAAATTTGTTCTGAAGGATATTTCATTAGTTCGGACTTGCTAACATTAATGCTATCAATAAAAAACACAGGCCCATTGCCTTGCTCTTTAATTAGTTTTTTAGAATTTTGTGCTTTAACTGAAATTGCCAAAATTGAAAATAAAAAAAACAAAAAATATTTCATTAGTTTCATTTTATTACTAAAGATAATATTTTTTACTTAGCATTAACATCAAGTTTTAATTGTAAATAGTTAAAGATTGTGAGCAATTTTTTCGTTAATGAATGCTTTTGTACATCTACTTATTAGCACTACTCCATCTACATCTTGTGATCGTAAGTAATAATTTTTGCAACTTTCCATTGCCCACTTTTCTTCTCCCAAATATGAACAAATTTAAAAGTTGCACATTCTAATTTTCCATTTTCCGTATGGCAAAAAATGTGT
>JAKAJX010000196.1 GCA_021824855.1 Bacteroidota bacterium
CGTAAGTTTAGGAAATACAAGGTTAAGAACGGAAACCGCAGGTATAGTTGCTGCTACTATTTTGCGTAATTTTTAGCTACTATGGTTTCGGTTGTAAAACAGTACGCAGTTGTTATTGGTAAAAAAGCGATATAAATTTTTATAAATAGATTTGTTACATTCGTTTACAGAGCATATAAATATGAAAATTATAGAAGTAAAAGATGCTGCTACAGCAAAAGATTTCATCAAAATAAATGTATTGATGAATAAATCAAACTCCAATTACATTCGCCCTTTAGATAATGAAATACATGAAGTTTTTAATCCTCAAAAAAATAAATTATTTAAATACGGAGAAATAATTCGTTGGATTTTAAAAGACGATTCGGGAAATTTAATTGGTCGTATTGCCGCTTTTACCAATAAAAAATATATTAATAAAGGAACCGAATTTTTAACCGGAGGAATTGGATTTTTTGATTGTATTAATAATCAGCAAGTCGCTAATATTTTATTTGATACTGCCAAAAAATGGCTAATAAGCAAAGGCATGGAAGCCATGGATGGCCCTATAAATTTTGGAGATAGAGACAAAAACTGGGGATTAATGGTAAAAGGATTTGAGAAAGAACCAATGTATGGCATGGCATTTAACCCTGATTACTATCAATCTTTATTTGAAAACTATGGCTTTAAAAATTTCTACAATCAATATTATTATTCCATGAATGTAGACGATCCTTTTCCGCCTAAAATTGCAGAACGCCATGCACGCTTTGCTTCAAAAAAAGAATATTCTGCAAAACATATTGACTTAAATTATTTAGAAAAATATGCAGCCGATTTTGCAACTGTATACAATGCAGCATGGGCACAACACGGAGAAGCAAAAGAAACTACTAAGGAGGCAATAGTACAACTATTTAATACCATGAAACCCATATTAGATAAACGAATGATATGGTTTGCGTATTATAAAGAAGATCCTATTGCCATGTTTATTAATATTCCGGATGTAAATCAATATTTCAAACATTTTAACGGCAAAATGGGAATAGTACAAAAACTACATTTATTATGGATGAAATATACAGGGCAAAATAAACAAGCAACCGGTTTGGCATTTGGAGTTGTTCCTAAATTTCAAGCATTAGGTATTGATAGTTATATTATTCATGAAGTAGCTTTATTTATTCAAAATAAAGGTTGGTATACTACCTACGAAATGGGTTGGGCCGGCGATTGGCATCCGAAAATGATTAATATTTATAAAAGTTTAGGTGGCAAACAAAGCCGACAAATGGTTACCTACCGTTACATTTTTGATGAAACAAAACACCCATTCGAGCGGCATCCTATTTTGGAGTATAAATAAATTGTAATTGTGAAAAACTATTACAGAGCGTAATTACTAAACTGCAAACCGAATCATTTATCTTGCAGCGTTATGGATAAATTTATTGTTTCGGCAAGAAAATATCGTCCCCAAAATTTTAATACGGTTGTGGGTCAATTGCATATTACCACTACTTTAAAAAATGCAATTAAAAACAACCAATTAGCGCATGCTTTTTTATTTTGCGGGCCTCGTGGTGTTGGTAAAACAACATGTGCCAGAATTTTAGCTAAAACAATTAATTGCACCAACGTAACTACTGAAGGAGAGGCTTGTAATGCTTGTCCAAGCTGCCTTTCGTTCGATGCAGGCATATCACTTAATATTCACGAATTAGATGCAGCAAGTAACAACTCTGTAGATGATATTCGCTCGTTAGTAGAACAAGTTCGCTTTGCACCTCAGGCAGGAAAATACAAAGTATATATTGTAGATGAAGTACACATGCTTAGTGCCAGTGCCTTTAATGCATTTTTAAAAACATTAGAAGAACCTCCATCCTATGCTATTTTTATTTTAGCAACAACAGAAAAACATAAAATTCTTCCAACTATATTATCTCGTTGTCAAATATTCGATTTTAAAAGAATTACCACCAACGATACGGTAGAACATTTACAAGAAATTGTTACCAAAGAAGCCATAAAAACCGATAAAGCATCTTTACAAATTATTGCTCAAAAAAGTGAAGGCTGCATGCGAGATGCTTTAAGCATTTTAGATAAAATTGTGAGTTTTACCAATGGCGAAGTAAACTACCAAACTACTTTAGAGCACTTAAATATTTTAGATGATGATTACTATTTTAAACTCATAGAACACTTAATACAACAAGATTTATCTTCTGCCTTATTATTGTACGATGAAATTAACAGAAAAGGATTCGAAGGTGATTTAGTATTAAACGGATTCTCGGAGTTTATAAGAAATATGTTAGTTTGTAAAGATGCCAAAGCCGCAGTATTATTAGATGTGGTAGAAGGAATTCAACAACGATTTATAGAAACTGCAAAAAAAGTTGAATTGGCTTATTTAGTTAGTGCACTTAATATTTTAAACGATGCAGAAATAAACTTTAAATTGGCACGCAACAAACGATTACATGTTGAACTAACTTTAATTAAACTTAATTTTTTACAACAAGCAATTGAGCTTTCTGTACACGAAGGAACTGTAGTAAAAAAAAAACTAATTAATACTTCAATAGCGTTTAAAGCAAAAC
>JAKAJX010000109.1 GCA_021824855.1 Bacteroidota bacterium
TGGTGAAAAGTTTAGAACCGCTCGACGGTTAAAAAATTTCAGTGGTTTTATTTGATAATAACTAATAATCCCAAGATATCATTGTATGCATTTAATTATTCAATAATTGTTGTTATACATCTCCCTCATTAAACGATAATTCAATTTTTTGCAGGGTAGGTTGTATTTTTCTATAATTCACTCCGGCTTTGTCTAACATCATTTTCGAAGCAATAAAACTATCGGTTGCATAATATTTATCCGATAAGTAAATAATTTCTGTAATGCCCGATTGTATAATTGCTTTTGCACATTCGTTACAAGGAAATAAAGCTGTATAAATTCTGCATCCATGTAAGTCTATACCAATATTATTAAGTATGGCATTTAGTTCGGCATGGCATACATAAGGATATTTGGTTTGCAACATATCTCCCGTTTTAGCCCAAGGAAATTCATCATCGCTGCAACCAATTGGCATACCATTATAACCGGCACCAACTATTTTATTTTTTTCGTTTACAATACATGCACCTACTTGTGTAGCGGGGTCTTTACTGCGTTTAGCCGATAATAGTGCAATTCCCATAAAATATTCATCCCAGTTAATATAATTTGTTCGTTTGCTTTGTTGCATAAAAATGTATTTTTAAAAGTTAATGTATATAATAAATAAGTAGCTATAAATTATTTCAGAAAATAAATCTACTCAGTTTTTGCTACATTTATCTTTACGCAAATCATTATGCAATCAAAACAAAAATTAAATCTTTTCAGTCTTACCATGATTGTGGTAAGCTTAGTTATAGGAATGGGTATTTTTAAAACTCCTGCAACCATTGCTGCAAAATCGGGTACGCCCACCATTTTTTTTATAGCATGGATTATTGGTGGATTTGTAGCTTTATGCGGAGCATTAACCTATGCCGAAATTGGTCAGCGATTACCTGTAATGGGAGGCTATTATAAAATATTTGCTCATTGCTATCACCCCGCAATTGGTTTTACGGTTAATGTGCTGATATTGGTTAGCAATGCAGCATCATTGGCAGTAGTTGCTTTAATTGGTGCCGATTATGTAAGCGATTTATTGTACGGAAAACCATCAGGTACATTTTTTAATGTGGCAGTTTCGGCAACAGCAGTAGCATTATTTTATGGGGTGAATTTATTAGGACTAAAAACCAGCAGTCGTACACAAAACTTTTTAACAGTTGTAAAAATTGCATTAATACTATTACTCATCTCTACAATTTATACCGGAATTATTGTTGAGCCACACGGGTATAATGAAGGTAACATATATAAATACAATGGTAATAATACAGGATTGTTATTGATTTTAAGTTTAGTGGCTGTTTCGTTTACTTATGGCGGTTATCAGCAAACAATCAATTTTGGCGGAGAAATTAAATCGTCTGCAACAATGCAAAAAGGAGTAGTAATAGGAATTTTAATTGTACTCTTCTTATATCTTTCCATCAATTATACATACGTAAAAGTAATAGGATTTGAAAAGATGCAGAATGCCAATGCTATTGGCTCTTTATTATGCGAAGCATGGTTTGGAAAAGCAGGTGCTAAAGTATTTGATTTAAGTATGGTATTAAGCGTATTGGCTTATGTAAATGTTATTTTATTAAGTAATCCGAGAGTAATGTATGCAATGAGTGAAGATGGAATGTTGCCTAAAATATTTACCTACCGTCATCCTAAAACAGAAGCATTGGTGCCCGGATTAACAGTGTATGCTTTAATGACAATTGCCGTAACTTTTTTTGGTAAAGGAGTTGATAATGTATTAAGCTTTAGTATTTTTTTAGATTGTATTGGAATGAGTACCTCTGCTGCAACATTATTTATTTTGCGTAAACGAAAACAAGGCAACGAATTGGTAACAGGCTCGTTTAAAAAAATAGTACCTGTTTTTACGCTGTTGTTTGTAATAGCTTATGCCTTTGTAGCAATAGCAGTGATAATTGATAAACCAATAGCCGCTTTAATTGGCATTAGTTTGCTTGTGCTTTTTTTATTGGTATATTTTATTTTTTATCATCAAAAAAAAGTGGTGAGTAGTTAATGGTGAATTATGAAATCAATTATTTAGGTTGAAACTTATATAGCAATTGAACAGCCTACTACTAAAATAAGTTTATGGATATATCTTATATTTTAAATGAATATGCCGAAGACAGAGAAAATTATTTTCGTGCAGTTGCTCCACCCATTATTCAAACATCCAATTTCGCTTTTGAAAAAGTGGATGATCTTCGAAAAAGTTTTGAAGATGAATATGCAACATGGTTATATAGCAGGGGCTTAAACCCCACCGTAGAAATTCTTCGAAAAAAATTAGCTGCATTAGATGGAGCCGAAGATTGTTTGGTATTTAATAGCGGTGCAGCAGCCATATTTGCAGCAGTTTTAGCCAATGTAAAAAGTGGCGATCATATTGTTAGCGTAAAAGGAGTGTATACATGGGCAAAAAAAATGTTTGAAATAATATTGCCTCGCTTTCAGGTAACACATAGCTATATTGACGGAACAGATATTGAAAATTTTAAGAAAGCTATTCAGCCCAATACCACACTATTTTACCTTGAATCTCCCAATAGCTGG
>JAKAJX010000222.1 GCA_021824855.1 Bacteroidota bacterium
GACCGTGAAAACAGTGCCATTGCTGAAGCAACTATTGACGATTTTGATTTTGAAAAAATATTTGATAATACTACCTGGTTTCATACAACCGGCATTACACCTGCATTAAGCAATAAAGCAACCAATTTAACAGAAGCTGCATTAAAAACAGCCAAAGCAAAAGGAATAACTACTAGTTTAGATTTTAATTACAGAAAAAAATTATGGACTAAAGAAAAAGCAATAGAAATATTAACGAAACTCTGTAAGTATGTTGATGTATGTATTGGTTTTGAAGAATTGGCTCTTCCCATTGACAATACTATTCCTCCATTAACCGAACATACGATTGAAAAATACAAACCCATTTTTTTAGAAATGAAGCAAAGGTTTGGATTTACTTATATTGCCTCAACCTTGAGAGAGAATAATGATGCATCGAGAAATAAAATAAGTGCTTTTGCATTTGATGGAGAAAACTTATTTCTTACCAAAAAATACGATATAAGAATAATAGATCGTATTGGAAGTGGAGATGCTTTTAGCGGTGGATTTATTTATCAATTAATTATCGGAAAATCGCTTAAAGAAGCAGCAGAATTTGGCGTTGCAGCAGCAGCTTTAAAACATACCATTCCGGGAGATTTTAATCATAGTACAGTTAACGAAGTAGAATCTTTACTAAGAGGAGATGAATTAGGCAGATTAGTAAGATGATTAAAAATTTTCAAAGCAAGTATCAGTTTCAAAATAATAATTACTGCAATCTTTTATGAAGCTCATCATCAATTTTTTTAAATAAATGATACGGCTTATACGTTCTCCATTCATCAATTTGCATTAGTTCTATGTAGTAATTTAGTTTTCTTTTTTTAAAATCGTATTGTGTAGGTTCGGGCATATTTAAACAAACAATCCATCCATTTTCTTCACTTACTTCTTCATACCACTCTTCGTAATAGTCTTTATCGCCGCTATGAAAATTAAGTACATTTTCTGTTATCAGAATATATTTAGAAATTTGATGATCGGCCAATTTTTCAATTACTTCTCTTTTTAATTCCATAATATCATTTTCAATTGCATCATTCCATTCACCAATCATTTCAATAATGGCAAAATGCAATTCATAATCTGCATAAATAATTTTAAGGTATAAAGTTTTGCTTCCAAAATCATCCCATTGCGGATGAATATAATAGTTATACACTGTTTGAGAAAATTCGAACTCACTATACTGTTTGCCGAAGAAAGGTGAAAGTTTATCTTCTTCCGAAATGTATATGTGCCGCCAATTATAAAATGGTTCAATAAAGTGCATATTAATTTATTTTACAGCATCAATAACATTTTTTACTGAACCATATTGAAGCAATAAATTTTTGGCAGTTGCATATTCAGTTAATCCTAATTTATCCATTATCATTTTCACACCTCTATCTATTAATTTAACATTGGTTAATTGCATATTTACCATTTTATTATCTTCAACCCTTCCTAATCGAATCATCACCGCAGTAGAAATCATATTCAATACTAATTTTTGTGCAGTACCACTTTTCATTCTTGTGCTGCCGGTTACAAACTCTGGTCCTACAACTACTTCTATTGGGAAATCGACTATTGCACTAACCGGTGCATTAGGATTACAAGCGATACTGCCGGTAACAATACCTTGTTGCTTGCAATATTCTAAAGCACCAATTACATAAGGGGTAGTTCCGCTGGCTGCTAATCCTACAACAATATCTTTATTGCTTATGGCATGTTTTTTCAAATCTTGCCATCCATCTTCTTTATTATCTTCTGCAAATTCTGCCGGATGCAAAATTGCTTTTTCTCCTCCGGCAATGATGCCAATTACTACATCATAAGGTATTCCAAAAGTTGGCGGGCATTCACTTGCATCAACAATACCTAATCGGCCACTGGTGCCGGCTCCTATATAAAATAATCTTCCGCCTAAAGACATTTTATCGACTATTGCTTGTATTAGCAATTCAATGGAAGGAATAGCTTTTTCAACAGCCAAAGGCACTGTTTTATCCTCTTGATTGATGTTCGATAAAATTTCTTGTATCGTCATTTCTTCTAAATGCCGATAGTGAGAAGTTTGCTCGGTAACCTTAATAAATTTATTCATGCAATTCTGCTACTTATGATATTTTATTAATCCGGTAATAGGCTTTTTAAGCACATTACCCAACTCTAATTCATAAGTGCTGCAAAGTTCTTGTAATACATCTTTAAAACCAAATGCAATACTTCCTATAAAGTGAATAGGCATTGTCCAACTTTCTTTGTATTTATATAAGTGATTGAAGAAAAAATCATTTAATCCATCTTCAATAATATTTTCAATCATATAGTGCCCCCTATTTTCAGCCAAGAATATGGCAAATGAAGCCAGATAACGATTAGCCAAAGGTTTTTTGTATACGCTTTCTAATATTTCTACAGTATTAGTAGTAAACTTTGCATCGAAACGAGCCATTAAATCTTCATCGAATGTTTTATAGAGATAATATTGAACTACTTTTCTTCCTAAATAAGTTCCACTGCCTTCATCGCCTAAAACATAACCCAATCCCGGACTATTTTTAATTATTT
>JAKAJX010000142.1 GCA_021824855.1 Bacteroidota bacterium
CGTTTTTATCTAATAATTTAATACTTGTTGTTATGCCGCTAGTACTAACGTCTTTGTATACAAAATAATGCGCATCTGCTTTTCCTGCAATTTGCGGCTGATGGGTTATACAAATTATTTGCCTTTGTTTTGATAGGTCTTTCATAATAATACCCACCTGTTTGGCTGCTTCTCCGCTTATTCCTGTATCAATTTCATCAAATATCATAGTGGGCAAATCTATATGCTGTGCTACTAACGATTTAATACAAAGCATTAATCTGCTTAATTCTCCACCACTTGCTACTTTTCTAATTGATTCATATTTGTTGCTTTTATTGGCATCGAATAAAAATTCAATCACATCTTGCCCAAACTCGTATAAATTAGTTTCCGTTATTTTTATTTTAATTTTTGCATTTGGCATTCCTACTTTAACCAATAGTGCATGCGTCTTTTCTTCTATTAACTGTATTTTATTTTTTCGGTTAGTTGATAAACTGTTTGCAAGTGTAATAGCTTGTTGTAATAATGTATTAACCTCTTTTTCTTTTATAAGAATAGCATCATCAATGGCTAAAACATTTTTTAATTTTTCGGATAATTCATGCTGAATTTTTAATAATTCAGCAGTGGTAGTTACGCCATGTTTTTTTAAAAGTTTATAGCCTAACGATAATCGTTCATTCACTAATTGAATTCTTTCTTCGTTGAAATGAATTGAATTGTTGGTGGAAACAATTTCATAGGCAATATCACTTAGTTCAATTTGAGCCGAATGTAATCTTTCAATTATTGTTGAAAGCGAAGGATGTAGCGAACTGTAATTTGTTATTTGATTGATTATTTGTTTTAAAGATTGAATGAGTGGTTGTTCACTTTCATTTAAACTAATATATGCTTTGGTTAAAGCGGTTTTAATATCCTCGCTATTGCTCAATAATTTTAATTCAGATTCTAAATTCTCCAACTCATTTTCTTGTAAGTTTAATTCTGTTAATTCGTTAAATAAAAATTGATGATAATCGAATTCTTTATTAAACTGAGTTTTTTTATTTTGTAATTCTTCTAACTCTTTTTTTGCTTGTAACCATTGCTGATATTGTGTTTGATACGATGGAAGTATGGTTTGATTATTGGCTAATGCATCAACAATTTCTCTTTGAAAATTGCTATTGCCTAATTCAAGCGAATCGAATTGTTGATGTAAATCAACAAGTAGTGAAGCCAACTGTTTTAGTTGTTGTAAACTGGCAGGTGTATCATTAATAAAAGCTCTCGATTTTCCATTTGTACCAATTTCTCTTCTTAATATTATATCGGTTGTTTCGTCAAAATTATTTTCTTGTAAAAAGTGTTGTATCTCTTTTTTATTTGCAATCCCAAAAACACCTTCTATAAAACACTTTTTTTCATGATGCAGCAAAATTGAGGTATCGGCTCTTTCTCCTAAAATTAAACTCATGGCACCAATTAAAATACTTTTACCTGCACCCGTTTCGCCGGTAATAACATTTAAGTTCGATGAGAAGTGAATCGTCAACTCATCAATAATAGCATAGTTTTGAACGTGTAGTTTTTGAAGCATTTTACAATGGTGCTTGCAATTAAATTATAATTTGCAATATATTAACTCCCTTTCAATTTTGGTTTAAATTTTAATTTATTCTCCTTTACAACGTGCAATACCGGTTTTTGCTTTTTGGTCTAATGAATTTTTATAATCATGATCATCCATTTCTAAGCATTTTTTATAAAAATTAATTGCCTGTTGTTTATTGCCTTCATGTTCATAAATAAGTCCTATTTGCCATGCAGCACGTGCCGCAAAATATTCGGTTCTGTTTTCGCCCAGTTGTATTGTTTGCAAATAATTTTGAATAGCATCTTTGTAATTACCCAAATCGTCATCAACTCTGGCCAAGCGGTAGGTATATTCTAATTTTTCGGGTAAAGATGTATAAGTATAAACGTTTTTTTCTAACAGAAGTTGTAATGCTTCGTTATTATAACCGCCATCGTTCAGCATTCTTATTTTTAATAATTGTTCATTAGGCCATGAATTTTTTCTGGATTCTTTTAATGCTTGTTTATCGGCATCGGTAATGGTATTGCCTTTTTGTACAACATTATTTCTTGCAATTTTTGCTGCTTCCATATTGCCTAATAAATAGTAACACCAACTTAATTTTTGATAAACATCTTTTACATAAAAATTTCCTTTAAAATGATGAGTAAAATGTTCAAACGATACAACAGCTTCTTTAATTTCCAGATGATGTATTTGGCAATATCCCAATTCATAATTCCACAATTCTGTTTGAAGATATTCGGGCGATTTATTTCTGTTGATTATAATACTTTTTGCAATACTTGTTTGTTTGTTGTTTTTATAAAGATTAGCCGCCATGTACGCTAAAAGATGATTATTAACTACATCTAATTTCCTTTCTTTTATAAATTGTAGTGTTTCATTCTTTTTATTTTCAAGATGAAAGTTCATAAAGCAATAAATAAAACTGGCTTCGTTATTCATTAACTTGGCAAAGGGATCGCTACTGTACACTGTGTTTTCTAATAATTTCA
>JAKAJX010000115.1 GCA_021824855.1 Bacteroidota bacterium
ATGGCGTTGTTGATGTTAAAAATCTTCCTGTTGATTTATACAAAGCTATTGCTAACTATTTAAAAAAGGCTTTATATGAAGGTTTTGGAACTTCATATAATGATGCATTAGAAAATTTAGATGGCAGCTCTTTGGAATTATTAAGTGAGTTAAGGACTAATATTTATATGTTTTCTGCTGCTAAAACTTATCAACAAGTTAGAGAGATGGTTGATTTAATGGTAAAAGATGATAAGTTAAAAACTTTTGTTGAGTTTAAATCAGAGGCAAAGGATGTTTATAATATTTACAATGAAGATTATTTAAAAAGCGAATATAATACAGCTTTAGCATCGGCGCAAGAGGCAGAAAATTGGGATAGAATTGAAAGAGAAAAAGAAGTATTACCATATTTGCGTTATAGTGCCGTAATGGATGCTAATACCTCAGAAATATGCGCCCCTTTGAATAACTTAGTAGCTCCTGTTAATGATCCTATTTGGAACACAATAGCGCCTCCCAATCATTTTAATTGCCGTTGTTTATTAGAAACATTAGACAAGGAAGAGGGTTCCAATTTGGAAACACCCACAAGTGAAAAAAACAGTGTTGTGAAAAGTGTTGAAAGTGAGATGCAGGACGTTTTTAAAATGAATAGCGGAAAAGATGCTTATATTTTTAAACCTGATCATCCTTATTTTTCTGTTCCAAAGGAAGATAGGGAATATGCTCAAAATAATTTTAATTTACCCATACCAAAAAAAGATTAACCATGAATAAGCCTATTGATTGGAGTAATTTTGAAAGAACCGGGAATAATGCTATTGACCTTGTAGCGCAATGTATTGGATGGCATAGATGGGCACGTAAGCCTTTAAAAACTATTTACCTTTCCTTTCGATACTATGAATTATTTAAAGCGGGGATGGCTATTTTGATGGCAAAGCAAGGCAAAGTGTTGGAAAATTTTACTGAATTTACTTTTGACGGTGTGAAAATTTTAAAAGGTAGCGATTATCAATTTGATGCATTAAAATGTGAATATTATGTCCCAGAAAAATCCATTCCAGTTTCAAAAAATTAGTGATGGAATAAAAAATATTCCTATTTTACTTGCTAATGAAACGAGAAAATATTTTATTGAGGCTTTTAAAAATCAAGAATGGGATGGAAAACCGTGGGAAGATGTTAAAAGAAGGCAACCGGGCACACCGGAATATAAGTACCCTAAAAATAAAGGGTTAGGCAGAAGGACATCGGCCATTTTAGTGAGAACTGGAACATTGCGAAGGGCGGTAAATAATTCTATCACAGAAACTTCCATGAAAGGGTTTAAAATTAAAGTTTCGGTTCCGGGTGAATATGCTTCTTACTTAAATGATGGAACAAATAAAATGCCGTCAAGGAAATTTGTTGGGCATACGCAAGAGCTTGAGGATAGACAAAGAAAAATATTTGACAGAGAATTTGAAAAAGTATGGCAGGAATAAAACAACCTATACAAGATTTATTAACATTGCTATCTACGGTCAACGTTGTTAATCAAGATGGAAATGCTACAACTTTGTACACTCGCATTTGGAATAATCAATTAAAAGATGAGGAACAAGGAAAGCTTTATGCTTATGCTAAACCTGCAGCTTTTGTTGAGGTTATTAACAATGCGCAATTTGAGGAAATTGGTATTGGGTTTCAAAGTTGCGATATAGGATTTAGAGTTCATTTAATACATGAGTATTATAATTCCGAAGTAACTTTTGAGCAAGATTTAACAATCTTTGATTTAAGAGATAGTATTGTTGCAACTCTAAGCCATGTGCAATTAACGGCTTGTGGTCCATTAGTAAAAACAGCAGAAACGCAAGATTATACACATGATAATCTGTATCATTACATAATAGATTTTATTTGTAATTTTACCGATAGTAAGGGAAGTTACTATGATACAGCAGCAGGCAAGTATATTTATTACGGTCCTCCTACTGGATTGAATATACTTGCAACAAAAGGGCAGCAATCTGATTTGACAGGGCAAATTATTTCAACACAACCTTATAATATTCGATAATGGCAAGACCGATAGCACAAATTCAGCAACAAATGTTAGATAGTATAGCTTCAGACAGCGTACTGGGAGGGCTTTTAACATCTACAAGTAAACGTGCGATTTATCGTTTGTTTACTTACATTATTGCAAGCGCAATTAACCTTCATGAGCAATTAATAGATATTTTTACATCAAATGTTGAAACTATTGCTGCAAGTGCTTCACCTGCAACGCCTTCTTGGTTACAAAATCAAATATTAAATTTTCAATATTCAGATACTAACCCACAGACTATTCAATTCTTAAATTTTGCGCCACAATATCCTGTTGTTGATCCGACCTTAAGAATAATTTCAAGATGTAGCGTAAATACCTCGGCTGCAAATCAAGTTCAAATAAAAGTAGCTACCGGCAATCCACCTTCTGCATTAACATCCGCACAATTATCCGCACTACAAGGTTTTATTAATCCCCCCTATGGTATTGGTATTGCAGGTGTTACTTACATA
>JAKAJX010000149.1 GCA_021824855.1 Bacteroidota bacterium
GTATATTAACTTAAATATTTACCAACAATAGGCACACGCCTGCCTACACCAAATGCTTTAGGAGATACTCGAATAATTGGGCAAAATTGATTGCGTTTATACTCGTTAGTATTTACCAATTTTAAAATTCTATCTACCAATAGGGCATCAAAACCCAATGCTTTAATTTCATCGGGGCCCAACCGTTTTTCAATGTACTGATATAAAATTTTATCTAATATAGAATAGTCTGGTAAGCTATCGCTATCTTTTTGGTTTGGCCGCAACTCTGCACTAGGAGCTTTTTCTATAATATTAATGGGTATAATTTCTTTATCACTATTAATATATTTTGCTAATTCATACACTTGTGTTTTATATACATCTCCCAATACACCCAAACCTCCGGCCATATCGCCATATAAAGTTCCGTAGCCTGTTGCTAACTCACTTTTATTAGAGGTATTTAATAAAATATATCCAAACTTATTTGCCATACTCATAACAATATTTCCTCTCAATCGGCTTTGCATATTTTCTTCTGCCAAACCAAAAGGTAAATTATTAAAAATTGGATGCAAGGTGCTAAGTAATGATTGATATACTTCATTAATGACAACTATTTCATAAGGGTTTTCTAAGTTGTTACTTAAGGCTATGGCATCGTTTACCGAATGATCGGTAGAGTAAGGAGAAGGCATTAATACTGCTTGAACATTTTCTTTTCCTAATGCTTTTACGGCTAAGGCTAAAGTTACGGCACTGTCTATTCCTCCACTCGATCCAACAATAGCTTTTTTAAAACCCATTTTAAGAAAATAATCTTTAATGCCCAATACCAATGCAGTATAAATTTGTGAAATATTTAAAGTTGGAATTAAGGTTGAAGGAATAAAATTTTTAGTTACTATTTTTTCTGAAGGTTCAATAATTGGGGAATTGATTGTGCCATCCTCATTTAATTCTACAGCTTCTGTAGCTTCTTTAAACATTGGCAACATTTTACATAGGTTTCCATATTTATCAAAAGCATAAGAAGCACCATCGAAAACAATTTCGGTTTGACTACCAACGGCATTACAATAAAACATGGGTATTTTATATTTTAATACATTCGATTTGATTACCGATTTTCTATCTTCATCATGTGTATAATCAAACGGAGATGCACTTAAATTAATCATCATATCCGGAGACTGTTCCATTAATTTATCCATTGGGCAAATTCTGTATAATGGATTATCGTTAATATTCCAGATATCTTCACAAATTGTAACAGCCAATTTTTTTCCTTTAAACTCAATTACTTTCCAATCGTAAGCGGGTTCAAAATAACGGTACTCATCAAATACATCGTAAGTAGGCAATAAGGTTTTATGCACTTCGGCCTTAATTTGTTTTTCGTATAAAAAAAATGCCGCATTAAATAAATTTTTGCCTTCTTTTATGGTATTACGAGCGGGAGAGCCAAGCAATACACCTATTGTATCTGCATGCTGCTTTATGCTATCAATACTCTCATAACATTTATTAATAAAGTCGTTAAACTCTACAAAATCTCGAGCAGGGTATCCACAAATACTCATTTCACTAAATACAATTAAATCGCCATGTTGGGCTTTAGCATATTCTATTGCCTCAATAATTTTATTTTTATTACTTTCAAAATTGCCAATATGATAATTCTGCTGCGATAAAAAGATTTTCATGGTGCAAAGTTAATTTTAAGTTGTATCATGTTTTACAAGTTTTTCGAAAGTGATTAACAAAATCGAAACATAAATCCTTAAAATATTTTGTTTATTCGTGGTATGAAAAATTTGTGGTTATTTATTGCACTTATTTTTTTATTGTCGTGCAAGAATAAAAAACATGTTCCAGATATTTCAAATATTCCTATTCAACTTACTACCGAAAGATTTGAAAGAGATTTTTTTAATATAGATACCAATCATCTTTCTGCATCTTTAGATACTTTAAGTATAAAATATCCTTCTTTCATAAAAGATTATCTCTATAATATTTTAGGAGCATTACCGCAACCCGATAGTGTTTTGAAATACGTAGCACTATATAAAAAAGATTATCAGTTTGTAAATAACGAAGTTCAAAAAAAATTTACATCATTTGCAGTGTATCAAAAACAAATTGAAAATGCCTTTCAGTTTATACACTATTACTTTCCGAATTATAGGCTGCCAAAAAAAATTATAACCTTTGTTGGCCCATTAGAAGGTACAGCCAATGCACTAACACAAAGCGGCATTGCCATTGGGTTACAAGCTTATTTAGGCAAAAATTTTGCAGCTTATCAAACACAATACATCAGCGAAATTTATCCTTCGTACAAATCGAGAAGGTTTGAGCCGGAATACATTGTGGTAAATTGCGTAAAAAATATAATAGATGATATGTACCCTCCTAAAACAGTAGGGAAACCATTAATTGAACAAATGATTGAAGCAGGAAAACGCTTATATGTAATAGATGCTATATTACCCTACGCCCAAGATTCGCTTAAAACGGGCTATACCAACGAGCAATTGAAAGG
>JAKAJX010000212.1 GCA_021824855.1 Bacteroidota bacterium
GCACAACAGTTCTTCTTTTTAGGTATATTTCTAAGCTGGGGGGTAGATAGAACACAAGATGCCATTAATAATAATTTATAAAAACAGTCTTTTCATCTCGTAATTTAAAAACAAATAACATGAAAAAAATTTCCCTTTTATTAGTAATGCTTATTAGCATGTATGGCAGCTTAATTGCCCAGAGCGAGAAATATGCTGGAGCAATGAGTAATACATTAATTAAAATGAAAGATGCGAAAGACGCAAACGAATTTGAAAATACGGCTGCTGCATTTGAACGAATTGCCGATGCAGAAAAAAATCAATGGCTACCTTATTATTATGCTGCACTAACAAAAGCAAGAATGAGTATTCAAAAAATGGGCGACCAAGATAAATTAGCCGATGAAGCACAAGCGTTAATTGATAAAGCAAAAAGTATTGAAACCAATAGCGAAATATTATGTGTAGAAAGTATGATTGCTACCGATAAAATGTTAGTAGATCCGCAATCGCGTTGGATGCAATACGGACAAGCATCGATGCAATTTTTAGAAGAAGCAAAAAAAGCAGATTCTACTAATCCACGTCCCTACGCATTACAAGCAATTTCATTACGCAATACCCCCGAAGCTTTTGGTGGAGGATGCGATGCAGCCAAACCCATAGCGAAAAAAGCATTAGAATTATTTGCTACATTTAAACCTGCATCTGAATTACATCCTTCATGGGGAAAAGAGTTAGCACAATCAATTATAGATAGCTGCAAATAATATAAACATACTATGAAAAAAATTGAACTAATTATATTATTGTTTTTATACCTGCCAACTTTTGCACAAAAGCAAACAGAATTAAAAATTAACATTACAGGCTACAGTTCTTTAAAGGGAGACATTTATATTGCTATTTACAATAGTAAAGAGTTGTATATGAAACCGGAAAAAGCCGTATATGCCGGCATAATACAACCGTTAGCAAATAGTACTACTTATACTATTGCTGCCGTGCCCGATGGAATATATGCTGCAACAATTTTTCACGATAAAAATAAAAATGGAAAATTAGACTTTAATTTTTTGGGCATTCCAAAAGAAAAAATTGGTTTCTCGAATAATGCAAAAGGATTTTTTGGAGCACCTTCCTTTAATGAAACCAAATTTTATCATAAAGGCAACCAAGAAATTAATATTAAACTAGAGTAACAAGCACATCCATTCAAGAACATATAAATTCCTATTATGCATAACTTCTTAAATAAAAAAAATGGAAAATAATAAAAGCTTTTCACCCGAAGAAAGTTTACAATTAATTCAATCTATGATTAATACAACAAAAAATAAATTCTCGGATAATAGTTTTTATTTTTTATTCTGGGGATGGTTAGTCTTTATTTGTTGCATTGTGCAATTTATATTACTTAAAACATATAACTATTCCTATCATTATATAGTATGGCTAACTATGCCTATTGCAGGCATCATTTCGGTATTGTATGGGAAAAATCAATCAAAAAAAATAAAAGTAAAAACATTCATAGATTCGGCTACAGATTATGTATGGATGGCATTAAGTATAGCATTTGTAATAACTACATTTATTAATTTTAGTACAGGTAATTGGCAAAATGCATGGAGTTCTTATATTTTACTATATGCAATTGGCACTTTTATAACTGGGCTATTTCTTAAGTTCAAACCATTGATATGGGGTGGTTGTATAAATTTTTTAATTGCTCTTATTTCGGTTAAACTTGATTTCCATTTTCAACTATTAGCAGGTGCATTAGCTATACTAATAAGTTATATTATTCCGGGATACTTATTACGCGCCTCTTACAAAAAACAAATAAAATAATATGCCACAAAAACAAGAATTAAGCGAACAGGAAAGTCTTCGTATTATTTCGGAAATGATACTAAAAGCCAGAAATGAATTTTACGAAACAGGCGTAAGTGCATTACTCTGGGGAAGTATTATAACGTTTTGCAGCATGTACTCTTTTGCAAGTTTCTATTATCCCTTACCGCTAACTAATTATGTTTGGTTTTTACCATTATTTGCCATAATACCACAAATAATTATTTCAATAAACGAAAGTAAAAACAGAAAATTTAAAACACATGCAGATGCCGCAATGGGTGGTATTTGGATAAGTTTTGGTATTGCTATACTTTTAGTTTCGCTACTTTATTCCTCAAAATTTGATATCCCATCAATTAGTACATTATTTTTAATACTTTATGGCATTCCTACATTCACAACCGGATTTGCAAGAAGTTTTATGCCTATGATTATTGGTGGCATTATTTGCTGGATTTTGGCTATCATAAGCATGTATGTTTCTTTCCCTGCTTCGTTTCTATTAACTGCCATTGCTGCAATTGTTGCTTGGCTAATTCCCGGATTTATTTTAAGAAGAACTTATTTGACATCTAAAACCAAACATGTTTAAAGAATTAGACCCCATATTACATTCGCAATTACGTTTAGCAATAATGAGTTTACTTATTGGCGTTAAAGAAGCAGAATTTA
>JAKAJX010000158.1 GCA_021824855.1 Bacteroidota bacterium
GTAAATTCGGATTGGCATTTAGTAGTGGTGTAGCAGCAACAGATGCAGTTATAAAACTCTTAGAGCCGGGCGATGAAGTAATTGCATCTAATGATATGTATGGCGGTACTTATAGATTATTTACTAAAATTTTTCAAAAATTTGGTATAGTATTTCATTTTGTGGATATGAAAGATGCCAATAATATCATTCCGTTCATTAATAAAAATACCAAACTTATTTGGACAGAAACGCCTACCAATCCGCTGATGAATATTATTGATATTGAAGCAACCGCTTTCATTGCTAAGCAACATAATATTTTACTGTGTGTTGATAATACTTTCGCATCGCCCTATTTACAAAATCCTTTAGAGTTGGGTGCCGATATAGTTATGCATTCTGCTACAAAATATTTAGGAGGCCATAGCGATGTTATTCAAGGATGTTTGGTAATGAATGATGAAGCGTTAAAAGAAAAATTATTTTTCATTCAAAAAAGTAGTGGTGCTGTTCCTGGTCCGCAAGATTGTTTTTTAGTATTACGCGGTATAAAAACTTTGCATGTTCGTATGCAACGTCATTGCGAGAATGGAGAAAAAATAGCACAATTTTTATATCATCATCCAAAGGTTGAAAAAGTATATTGGTGTGGGTTTCAAAATCATCCGGGGTATGAAATTGCCAAGAAACAAATGCGAGGTTTTGGCGGAATGATGAGTTTTACTTTAAAAGATGATAGCATTGACAATGCAATACGTGTGTTAACCGCTACTAAATTATTTGCATTAGCAGAAAGTTTAGGAGGAGTTGAAAGTTTAATTAATCATCCGGCTACTATGACGCATGCATCTATTCCCAAAGAAGAAAGGCTAAAGAATGGCTTAACAGATTCTTTAATTCGATTGAGTGTAGGAATTGAAGATGCAGATGATTTAATTAATGATTTAAAAAATGCAATTGGATAATATGGCAGAAATACTTATTGAAGCTGTTGGATGGATGGGTTCGTTATTAATATTAGGTGCTTATTATTTAAATATGCGTCATAAAATATTGGCTACATCTCCTCTATACATTTGGGGAAATTTAATTGGCGGAATGTGTTTTATTATCAACACGTATTATCATCATGCATTTCCTTCAATGGCCTTAAATATTGTATGGGTATTAATAGCCATAATTTCTTTATTTAATGCAAAATCTTTGCGAGCTAAGTAATAATAAAAAAAGGCAATTGCCAATTGGTAACTGCCTTTTGCATTCTATCTGTTTGTTAAATTTAATATTCGGGTAGTTTAGGTTTTGTTTGCATAATAGCTTCTATGCTTTGCAACACTTCATTAGTTAGTAATGGTAAGGCATCAAGTGCTTTTAAATTATCTTCTAATTGATCTTTTTTTGTAGCACCTAAAATGGCAGTGGTAACATTAGGGTTTTTGATTGTCCATGCAATACTTAGTGCTGCAACAGAAATACCTAATGCTTTAGCAAGCACCGATAATTGTTTAACTTTTTCTACTTTATCATTCAGCATCCATCTATCTCTTAACCATTCAAAACCTTCCATTCCTAAACGGCTTCCTTCGGGTATGCCATCGTTGTATTTACCACTTAAAAGACCCGCAGCCAAAGGGCTCCAGATGGTTGTTCCCATTTCAACATTTTTAAATATTTCCAGAAATTCGTTTTCTACCTTATTTCTTTCAAATAAATTGTATTGAGGTTGTTCTACTTGTGGACCAATTAATTTGTATTGATGTGCTATACGATGGGCTTCCATAATTTCAACACCACTCCATTCACTGGTACCCCAATATAAAATTTTTCCTTGTTGAATAAGATGATTCATTGTTAAAACCACTTCTTCAATAGGTACATTTTTATCTGGGCGATGACAAAAATATATATCAAGATAATCTGTTTGTAAACGCTGCAATGCCTCGTTACAAGCTTCGGTTAAGTGTTTGCGGCTAAGTCCTGTTTGATTGGGTTTATTATTTTTTCCTCTCCAACCAAAAAATGCTTTCGATGAAATTATGTAAGAAGTTCTATCCCAATTTTTTTTTTGTAAAATGCGTCCCATCATTTTTTCACTTTCTCCCAATGCGTACACTTCTGCATTGTCGAAAAAGTTAATGCCATTATCATACGCTATACCCATTAATTCATCGGCTATGCCATCGTTAATTTGTTTGTGGAAAGTTACCCAACTTCCAAAACTTACAATACTTAGTTGTAAACCCGTGCGACCCATTCTTCTGTATTCCATAAAAATTTATTTGACATGAATTTAATAATAATAATAACTGCTAAGTCATTAAATTGTTTAGTAAGTACTGTCGGCTACGTGCAAAAGACTTTCGTAGCCATTGTATATTTTGCCAATAGTATCAATAGTAAACCATTTAAAATTTTGATCGGCAGTTAAGCCTTTGCCATAAATAATTTGGCGTGGTTCGTGCTGGCTTAAATGTACCGGTTTATTGGTATAAAACTGTTGTTTAGATTGATCCCAATACAATTCATTACACCATAATGTATCTTTTTTTACATTAAATACAAGCACACTATCTTTTAAAAAAACAACTTGTTCATTTTCTAAATAATTGCCGTATTTGGCAAAAAGCTGGCTTTCAACTCGGTTAAGGCTATCGTAAAAATCAACATGTAAAGTTTTAGGAAACTCAACACGGGCTGTATCTAACAAATATTTATACATTAACGGAGCAGTGAGTTTGGCTCTTATTTTTCCATTTTGACTTTGATATGCTTCAACATTTTTTCCTTCTTCAACACCCAATCTTTTTTGCCCTAACGATTGTACTACTTTAATATCGTTTTCGCAAGCCGATAGTATTATTGCTACAACAATAGTTGCACTAATTTTTTTACCTATTTGTGTGAATAAAAAATTCATAAATGCTATTGCAAACTTATGTTATAGTAACGATTATGTTGTTATGAAATGTTGAAAGTTGTTATAATAATGGTGTAAGTAAATGCTTTAGTTTATTGTAACTGAAGTTTTGCGAGTATTATTTTTCGATATTAATTGTTTAATTCGCTTATGGCAAATAAACCTTTATACAATAAATATGGATCGGCAATAACTGCATTTTTTAAGTGTGGGAGAAAAAAATCCATATCGCCACCGGTTAAAAAAACTTTTAAGTGATTATATTTTTCTTTGTAAGCATCAATAATTCCATCAATTTCTTTTGCCATTCCCATAATAACGCCACTTAGCAAATTAGTTTTAGTATCGTAACCAATTAACGGAAAATTATGTTCTGCTTTTATCAGTGGCAAAAGGGCAGTTTGCTCGCTCATTGCCCTAAATCGCATAGTCATTCCCGGCGAGATACTGCCACCCAAAAATTCATGAAATGTGTTAATATAATTGTAGGTGATACAAGTGCCCAAACCAATTGCCAAACAATGATGATGTGGATGAATGGTACTGGCTGCCGAGCATATTGCCAATCTATCTGCACCAATAGTTTCCGGCTTTCCAACGGGTGAAGAAATAGGCAACTTACTCTGATGATTTAATAAGTGAAATTTAGTTTTTGCAGCCAATATTTCTTCAATAGCTTCATAATGTTTAATAACCGATGATAAGATAGATTTTTGTGGTTGAAATGTTTGAAGTAATTGTTCAACAGTGGCAATATCATCTCCTTCTAAAACCAATAAATCTTGTAGTTCATTTTCTTTAAAAATAGCACACTTTAAACGAGTATTGCCAAAGTCTAAACATAAGGTGGTTTGCATGTGCAGTTATTTATTGTTCAAAGTTAAATCCTTTTAATTCTTTAAAATGGCCGTTTAATTTAATTTTTTCTTTTAAAACTTCAATTGCCTTAACCAATGGAAGCGTTTTTTTTACGTGCCGTTTTATAAATTCTAATCGTTGATTTTCATTTAATAAAGTTAATAACCGAAACTCATCATCGAGCGATAACCCAATATGATGGGCAATATCATAACTACATATATTTTCGTTATTGGTTGTAAAATTTTTTGAAATATGAAATAGCTTATGTAGTTCACTTATTTTTTGAAGCAAATGTTTTATCACTACAGGATGCGGCAGTTTGTTGTTTAAAGGATAATTGACAATTGCTCCATGATAAAGTTTATTCGGAATATCTTTTACAATTTCTAATATTGTAAAAACTTCAAGTCCTTTGGTAGTGATATCCATTTTTCCATCGGTATATATTTTTACAATTTCAGTAATTTCAATTAAGGTGCCCATATCGGTAATTCCTTTTGCTAAAACTGTTGGTATGCCAAATGGTTTTTTTTCTTTAAAACAGTCAACAATTAATTGCTGATACCTTGGTTCAAAAATATGTAGGTTAAGGTTTTCGCCGGGAAATACCACAATATTTAATGGAAATATGGGAATGAAATTGATCATATAATAATGCAATTAATTTACAGAAATAAAATGAAATTTTATGAAGCAGAAAATTTTATGTTCTTTGCATTGAATTTTTAGCTATGAAAATATCGGGATTTTCTTTTGTACGAAATGGATTTGATTATGGAGTACCTTTTTTAGAAGCCATTCAATCTATTTTACCCATTTGCGATGAATTTATAATGGTAGTTGGAGATTCGGCAGATGGTACCAGAGAAGCAGTACAAAATTTACACTCTCCTAAAATAAAAATAATAGATACTATTTGGAATATGAATTTGCGGGAAGGTGGAAAAATTTTTGCCGAGCAAACCAATATTGGATTAGATGCCGTTTCGGGCGATTGGGCTTTTCATATCCAAGCAGATGAAGTTATCCATGAAAATGATGTATTGAAAATTAAAAATGCAATTGAGCAAAACCATCACGAACAAAAAGTAGAAGGATTTATTTTACCCTTTTATCATTTTTGGGGCGGATATAATTATATTAGAAATTCGAGACGAATTCATTTGCACGAAGTAAGAATTTTTAGAACTGTATTAGGTGTTAGATCATATAGAGATTCTCAAGGATTTAGAAAATTTATTTCAATTGAAAATTATATACATCAAAAAGAAAAGGGTAAAAAATTACAGGTAAAAAAAATTGATGCTCCTATTTTTCATTATAATGGAATAAGGCCGCCACAAGATTTCAGGAAAAAAGCCGAACAAATGGGTGTATTTTATCAGTCGGAAGAAAAAGTACAACAAGAATTAAATGAAAGAGAATATCATTGGGATAAAATAGATAGAGTAGCACCATTTAAAGGAACGCATCCTGCAGTAATGCAGCCAAAAGTAGATGCTCAAAATTGGGAATATGTATATCGACCTGAGAAATCTGTTTGGAAAATAAAAGATAGAATTATGCAACCTATTGAAGATGTTTTAGGATTTAAAATAGGAGAATATAAAAATTATAAGCTTTTAAAATGAATAACCTTTTATCGGTAGTAATTATCACGTATAATGAAGAAAAAAATATTGAACGCTGTTTAAAAAGTGTTCAATCTGTTGCCGATGAAATAATAGTAGTAGATTCTTTTTCAACAGATGCTACAGAGAAAATATGCACGCAGTATCATGTAAAATTTATTCAACAATCTTTTTTAGGATATATTGAACAAAAGAATTTTGCCCTTGCAAATACAAATAATTTGTATGCTTTATGTTTAGATGCCGATGAAGCTTTAAGTATAGAACTTCAGAAAAGTATTTTACTTCAGAAGCAAAATAATTTTATGTATGATGCCTACTTTATGAATCGCTGCACTAATTTTTGTGGAAGATGGATTAAACATGGTTCTTGGTATCCCGATACAAAAATTAGATTAATTAATAAGCAAAAAGGTAAATGGGGTGGCACCAATCCGCACGATAAAATTGAAATGTGTGACAACTATTCTTCTCATTTTTTAACAGGAGATATTTTACATTACAGCTATTATAGTTTAGACGAAGTAATTACGCAGAATAATAAATTTACTACCATTCAGGCCGAAGCAATGTTTAAGAGTGGTAAAAGAGCACCTTTATATAAACTATTCATTAACCCATTCATTGCTTTTGTTAATGGGTATATTTTAAAATTAGGTTTTTTAGATGGCGTAGATGGATTTTTTATTGCATCATCTGTTGCTTATCAAACAATGACTAAATATGCCAAGCTCCGAAAATTGCAGCAAACTAATTAAGTTTTTTTAATAGAGAATAACCCAAACTTATTGCTAAAGAAAATATAGCTACGCCAAATTGCCCTTCTAAAGAGTCGTCGGTAATTATTGGAAGAAGTGTGGTAGTTAATAAGCAAATGGCAAAAATATTTTTTGAAATAAGAAAGCTGCAAATAAAGTACATGCCAATAGAAAAAATAATCATTCCTACCCATCCGCTGGCAGCAGCATAAGTAAGCCATTCGTTTGTAGGATTAAATCTTTCATATTCTTCCGATTGAGGGTGATGTTGTTGATGCCAATTATTTATTTCACTTTTTAAATCTCCAAAACCTACACCAATAAATGGGTGCGTATTAGCAATATCAATTGCTGCTTTAAATGAAAGAATTCTATCGCCATCGGCAGATCCATTTAAAAATTTACCTGCAGTGTATTGTTTAAAGTCCCAAACAACATACTGAATTCTGTTTCTTAATGTTGTAAACGAATAATAAGCAATGCTGCTAAAACCGATGATTAATAGTAAAAGACCGAATCCCCATTTTTTATTTTTATGTAGAAAAATGTTGTAAAAAATAAAAATAGCAATTGAAGCATATAAGCAAACCAATCCGGTTTTGGCGGCCAAAAAATGTAAAAATCCAATTAAGAAAACAACTAAAAAGCTTCCAATAATTTTTTCGTATTTCGAGGATTGAAGAAGTAGTTGTTGTATCAATAAAATGATGGTTACTACAATTAGCCAACTAAATCTAATATGGTCATCATCTAAAGGTGTGGGCATTACTTTAGCAACCAGATAAGAATTGGTAATAGCAATACTATTATTAAAAAAATATAACAAACTCCAAATGCAAGCTGTGGTAACAGTTAGTGCTAAAATTGCTATTATTCTTTTAAGTGTATTATTTTTTAAATTAAAACTAATTAAAGCAGTAGGAATAGTAAGTAAAGGTATTTTATTTGTAAAAGCTATTGCCCAAAGCTGTTTGTTGTGGCTCCAGAAAAATGATAATAGCAATGGAAGAATAATTAATAAAAATCCTATAACTATTTTTTTTACCTCGTGTATATTTTTTTTCTGATTGAAAAAAACAGGTAAAATAATTATTATTGACAGTATAGATAAACCGGCCCTACTAATAAAAAGGCTTATAATAAGCAATGTAATTAATACCAATTGCCAATGGTGTTTTATACTATTTTTCAACAAATCATTCATTCTTGTTTTAAATTCGGTTTTACAAATTACATTAGCAATTAATGTGGCATCAGTTACTTCAAGAAATTCAACAGGGCAATATTAAATCATTAGCTCGAACCATTTCCTTAGTTGAAAATGAATATGAAAATTATTTTCAATTATTACAACAATTGCCATCTTCCAATACAAAAATAATTGGTATTACCGGTTCGCCGGGTGCAGGAAAAAGTACGCTAACCGATGCACTAATTGCAGAAATAGTTATGCAAAATAAAAAAGTGGGTGTGCTTTGTGTTGATCCATCTTCTCCATTTAATTTCGGTGCATTATTGGGTGATAGAATTAGAATGAGTGAGTGGTATAACCATCCTAATGTTTTTATTCGTTCATTAGCAACACGGGGAAGTTTAGGCGGATTGCATCCTAAAATAATTGAAATAGCCGATATAATGAAAGCTGCTTTGTTCGATTATATTATTATAGAAACAGTGGGTGTTGGACAAAGCGAAGTAGAAATTGCAGGTCTTGCCAATACAACAGTGGTAGTAGTTGTACCCGAATCGGGCGATGAAGTACAAACTATGAAAGCGGGCATAATGGAAATTGCAGATGTATTTGTAGTGAATAAAGCCGATAGACCCGGTGCAGATGAATTTGTAAAAAATTTGCGATTAATGTTGATGCCCAATTCAACTGAAACTGTTAGTGAAGTTGCTATTGTTAAAACTATTGCTTCGCAAAAACAAGGCATCAAAGAATTGTTCGAAAAAATTTGTTTACATCTTGAGCAAGTTGAAAATTCTGATAGAAAATATTATTTACTTACCGAAAAAGCATATCATATCATTCAACAATATCGAATGAAAAATGTTAGTAAGATGGATTTGCTTAATAAAATTAGAACCATACAACATTTCAATATTTACCAATTTATACAACACTATATTTAAAATGGATAAACCTATCATAGCTAAAACAGAACCTTCGGTAATTAAAGTGGAGAAAGGAAAAACTTATTCTTGGTGTACTTGTGGGTTAAGTGAAAAAAATCCTTTGTGCGATGGCTCGCATAAAAAAAATTGGTACGAAGAAAATGGTGAAACAGTAATGCCATTTAGAAGTTTAAAATTTACTGCTGATGAGGATGGAGAGGTTTGGTTATGTAATTGTAAACAAACAAAAAATGCTCCATTCTGCGATGGGAGTCATAAATTAATTATTCCGTAATTTATTGATTGTTATTCTGCTCGGTCTTTATCCATTTATACGCAATAAAGCCAATAATAGCAAAAGGCATAATCATTAAGTACACAATAGCACCGTTTAATGCTTTAGCCGGTCCTTCACCCAATTGCGAAGCAGTTTTACTGCAAATAGAACATTGGGCAAATGAGTACAAACAGAAAAATATACTTACCAATAGTGCTGCTATTTTTTTCTTCATTACTTTAATATTTCGGCACAAAGATACTAGTTGGTAAAATATTTTTTAATTTACTTGCTCAACAATATTAAAATGCAACATCGAAGGCAATTTATTCAGCACATGAGTTTATTAGCCGGAGCTTTTTCTGCTAATAGCTTATTTAATCAATTATATGCTGCTTCTTTTAAAAATGCAAATGAGAGAGTAAAACATCTATCAGATGAAGCTATTGCAGCCGATGAGGATTATTGGAGTGTAATTCAGCAAGCATATACGGTTAGTGCTACTATTATTAATTTAAATAATGGTGGAGTTAGTCCGGCACCCCGTGTTGTGCAGGAAGCTTTAGATAGATATAATAAATTAACCAACGAAGGCCCATCTTATTTTATGTGGCGCATTTTAGATCAAGGAAGAGAACCTTTGCGTCAAAAATTAGCCGATTTAGCTGGTGTAAATGCAGAAGAAATTGCCATTAACAGAAATGCAACCGAAGCGTTAACAACCATCATTTATGGGTTAAATTTAAAATCGGGTGATGAAGTGATTGGTACTAAGCAAGATTATCCGAATATGATAAATGCTTGGCGTCAGCGGGCTGAAAGAGAAGGAATTGTTTACAAACAAATTAATTTCAATTTTCCAATTGAGAACGATGATGAAATTGTGAAAGCGTATGAAAATGCTATTACAGCAAACACCAAAATTATTCATGTAACACATATTATTAATTGGGTGGGGCAAATTATGCCTGTTCAAAAAATTGCCGATATGGCCCATCAACACGGAATAGAAGTGATTTGCGATGGGGCTCATAGTTTTGGATTGCTTGATTTTAGAATTTCAGATTTGCATTGCGATTATTTTGGCACATCGTTGCATAAATTTTTAAGTGCTCCAATAGGCAGCGGAATGCTGTGGATTAAAAAAGAAAAAATTGAAAATATTTGGCCATTAGTTTGTAATGATAATCCTAAAAGTTCTGATATAAGAAAGTTCGAAACCCTTGGTACAAGAAGCTTTCCAATTGAACAAGCTATTGGCGAAGCAATTAATTTTCATACGGCAATTGGCAGCAAGCGAAAGGAAGAACGAATACGATATTTAAAAAATTATTGGGCAATGAAGGTAAAAGACATTCCTAATGTTGCCATTCATACCTCTTTGAAATCGCAGTATTCTTGTGCAATTTGTGGTGTTAGTATTAAAGGAATGACTCCCGGAGAGTTGGATGCAGCTTTATTTAATACCTATAAAATTCATACGGTAGGTATTGTTTGGGAAAATATTAGTTGTGTGCGTGTAACGCCGCATGTGTACACACGTTTGCAAGATTTGGACAAGTTTGCTCGAGCTATTGAAGAATTGGCTACAAAAAAGAAATAATAATTTGTACTTAGCAACAGAAGGCTATTTAACTTTTTGTGTTACGCACTATACAAATTGAAATGTATGGTTGAATAAAGTGATGAATGCTGAAGTGTGCGACGCAACCATTGCTGCACAAGGGTTTGAAGCCGAATGAAAAAATAAAAAAGTCTTGCTATACAACAAGACTTTATAATAATTTGTACTTCTAATTGTATTAAGAAGCTTTAACTTCTGTTTTTTTTACAGTAGTTGTTGTTTTGTGTGGTCTGCTTTTACCAAAAGAACCTTTAAAACGTTTTCCTTTAGCAGTTTTTTTGTCACCTCTACCCATAATAATATTTTTATAAATTATTTTTGAATGGCAAAGGTAAAAAAAATCCTGCCTTAAAATACAGGCAGGATAAGAATTTAATGTTGGTTACGAATTAGAGTTTTGCGCTTAATTCTTTACCGGCTTTAAAGCGTGCAACTTTTTTAGCTTTAATTTTAATAGTAGCTCCGGTCTGAGGATTACGTCCTGTACGAGCAGCACGTTTAGAAACTGAAAAAGTTCCGAAACCTACTAAAGTTACTTTGCCACCGCCTTTTAAAGTTTTAGTTACAGCTTCAATAAAAGAATCCAATGAGGCATTAGCTTGTGTTTTAGTAACGCCTGCATCTTCGGCAATTTTTGCAATCAATTCAGCTTTGTTCATACATGAAATTTTAATGAGTTATTTATCGATAACAAATGTATATGCTTTTAGGCATCAACAAAATATTTTTTCATGGTGTATAAAATCTTGTCTTTCTGTAAAAGCCTTTCGTGTAAAGGCTTTTATAAGATTAAGGGAGATTGAGATGTGGAATAGAAAAAATTAAAATCTTCTAAAAGCCTTATCAGTATTGAATTGTAGAAGTATTTTTTTTGAAATACAATGCCTGTAAGGGTTTTAAAGGAATATAATAAAGATTTTTGACTGGCAAAACTATCTTCAAAAAATTTCCACACTTAATGCACAACCTGCATTACCGTTCTAAAAGCAATGAATTGATTGCCCCATTTTATAAAAGCTTTTTTTTGTAATAAGGAAGCATGCTGATTAATATAATTGTGGTAGTGTTCTATATCTGTAGCAAAGTATTGTATAATATACGTTATTCCATCACTGTCATCTATTTCTAATAATTTAAATAGTTGATGCCCTGAAAATTGTTGTGTAGCCAATATTTCCGGAATATGTTCTTCTTTTTGCCACTTTAACCAATCTGCTTCAATAGCGGCATTTATTTTTACAGTAATATTATACACTATCATAATTCGGGTTTAAGTTCAAGATAAATAGGGCAATGATCGCTATGCTTTACATCCGGAAATATTTTTGCATCGAGCAGGTTATTCTTTAACGTTTCTGTAACGCATATATAATCTATTCTCCAGCCTTTATTTTGCAATCGAACACTTGGAAAACGCTGACTCCACCAACTGTATGCACCAATAGTTGTTGGGTGAATAAAACGAAAAGTATCAATAAACCCATTTGACAAAAATTTTGTCATCCATGTTCTTTCTTCAGGTAAAAATCCGGATGAATTTTTATTTCCTTTAGGATCATGAATGTCAATTTCTGTGTGGGCAATATTATAATCGCCTGTTACAATTATTTGTGGTCTTGTTTTTTTGAGTTCATTTAAATAATCAAACATTTCATCTAACCATTGGTATTTGTAGGTTTGACGTTCATCGCCGCTGGTACCCGATGGAAAATATGCGTTAATTAAAGTAATTTTTCCAAAATCTAAACGTATCACTCTTCCTTCAAAATCACTCTGTTCTTTATTATAACCATATTGCACCAAACTTGGTTTTATTTTGGTAAATACCGCAACACCACTATACCCTTTTTTTTGTGCCGAAAACCAATACGTTTCAAAGCCAAGTGCCTCAATGGCTTTATAATCTACATCTTCTTTTGAAGCTTTGGTTTCTTGAATGCAAATAATATCGGCAGGGTTAGAGATAAGCCAATCTAATAGCCCCTTTTTTATGGCAGCTCTAATACCATTGGTGTTATAAGAAATAATTCGCATAAAATATGAATATATATTGCAAGATATACATCTTAATCTTTCACCGAATTTTATAGTCTATCTTTCATATAATGAAATAAAGTTGGTATGAGTAAAAAACAAAAAAAAATTGAGCGAATTATTCCTGCAAAAGTTCCGGTATATTTAGAAGGGCCCAAACATCCTGTGTACGAATTTGGATTTGCTTTTCAAGTATTTAGGGAATTTATAAAAGCATTTAGAACATTGCATTTTGTAGGCCCGTGCATTACTGTTTTTGGTAGTGCCCGTTTCGATGAATTTCATCCGCACTATTTAGAAGCTGTTGAATTTGGCAAACGTATAGCCCAATTGGGTTTTACAACATTAACCGGTGGCGGACCGGGCATTATGGAAGGTGCTAATAAAGGTGCTTTTGAAGCCGGCGGAATTTCTGTAGGTTGCAATATTAAATTGCCCTTTGAGCAAAAACCCAATCCGTATGTAAATGTAACCATCACTTTCAATCATTTTTTTACACGTAAAGTGGTGCTGGTAAAA
>JAKAJX010000099.1 GCA_021824855.1 Bacteroidota bacterium
TTAGAAGCCGATGGATTTTTATTATACATTACCTTATTTTCTCAAATAATTCAGCCGGCAAAATCACTATCTACTTCATTTTATAATATGCAAAAAGGAACAGCCGCCATTAACCGAATTGAAGAAATTTTGCAAGCACCCGTAAAAGTAGATGAAAATGAAAACGGAAAAAAAATTACCACTTTCAACCATTCTATTGAATTTAGAAATGTAGGATTTGCTTATGATGAACATACTATTTTAACTAATATTAATTTAACAATTGAGAAAGGAAAAACAATAGCGTTAGTAGGAAGTAGTGGTGCCGGCAAAAGTACATTAGCCGATTTAATTCCAAGATTTCACGATGTTACTTCCGGCGAACTATTAATAGATGGTATAAATATTAAAGAATATTCTTTACACAGTGTACGAAATTTAATGGGCATTGTTACGCAAGAACCTATTTTATTTAATGATACCATTGCGGCCAATATTGCTTTGGGAGTAGAAAACTCAACAAGAGAAAAAATTATTGAAGCCGCATCTATTGCCAACGCACATAGTTATATATCGCATAAAGAACAAGAATACGAAACCAATATTGGCGATAGAGGTTCTAAACTAAGTGGTGGCGAAAGACAGCGATTAACCATTGCAAGAGCCGTATTAAAAAATCCACCCATTTTAATTTTAGATGAAGCTACCTCCTCATTAGATACCGAAAGCGAACGATTAGTACAAGATGCAATTAACAATATGATGCAAAACAGAACCAGTATTGTAATTGCCCATCGTTTATCTACCATCCGCCATGCCGACGAAATTATAGTATTACAAAAAGGTAAAATTGTAGAACGCGGCAACCACGATGCCTTAATTGCACAAAATGGATTTTATAAAAGATTAGTAGATATGCAAGAAGTAAAGTAACGCATGAACTATTCGAAAAGGATTAGAGTTCCGGTATGGGGCGTGCTCGTGTTTTCGAGATTGGCATGCATTTTCCTCCGTCATTTCGAGGTTGGCACAACCGAGAAATCTCTTTAAAATAAATGTTATAAGAATTTTTGTTGGGTAGATTTCTCACTTCGTTCGAAAGGACGATGAAAATGCTCCGTCTTTTCGAGGTTGGTACAACCGAGAAATCTATCTGAAATAAATGTTGCAGGCTTTTTGTTATGCAGATTTCTCACTTCGTTCGAAAGGACGGTTTGTTGTTTCGGGGGTGTACTTCGTGCTTCTGATTAATTTATTAAACAACCACAATTCGGTTAAGTGATTAAAATTGAATAAAGCCATGAATGGTTATATAAGAATTTCTACAACAGAACAATCTAATTACTCTCTCGAACAAAAGGAAAAGGATTGCTCTTGGTAGAACAATCCTCTGTTAATTTGGGAGAAACTCCCATTCGTAGCGGGATCGGGAGTTGAACCCGAGACCTTTGGGTTATGAATCCAACGCTCTAACCACCTGAGCTACCCCGCCATTTGGGGCTGCAAATATAAAGGGATTCGGTTTAAATTTGAAAGGATTAGTAAGCTATTAATTTAGCAATACGTTCTTTTACTTTTTCAACGGTTGGTAACATAGCTGTTTCTAACCCAATATTTAATGGAACAGCCGGCAAATTTAATGCACCAATTACTTCAACTTTTGCATCGAGAAAATGATAACAATGATTAGAAATGCGGAGTGATAAGGCTTCGGCAAAAGAATTGTTTTGTTGCTCTTCGCTTAGTACAATTACTTTTCCATGCTTATTTACTATTTCGAAAATTAATTTTTCATCTAAAGGAAATAATGTTCTTAAATCGAGCACTTCTACTTGCCCTGGATATTTTTGAGCTGCATTTTTAGCCCAATAAACACCCATGCCATAGGTAATAATACAAACTGTTTCTCCCTTTTTAACTCTGTTTGCATCGGCAGCTAAAGCAATTGCTGCTTTACCCAAGGGTAGCACATAATCTCGTGCAGGCTCAATGGATTTTGCATCATCGGTTCCGGCCATTTTACTCCAATACAATCCTTTGTGCTCTAACATGATTACCGGATTAGGATCTAAAAAAGCTGCTTTCATCAACCCCTTCATATCGGCTGCATTTGATGGGTACACTATTTTAATACCTTTTACGGTAAGCAAGGTACTTTCAATACTTCCACTTCTATATGGGCCACCACCATTATAAGCTCCCACCGGAATTCTCAGTAACATATTTACGGGAAACTTACCATTGGTTAAATAACTCGATTTAGATATTTCGGATACCAACTGATTAAATGCCGGATATACATAATCGGCTTGTTGAATTTCAACAATAGGTTTTAAGCCCAATGCACTCATCCCTACGGTTGAACCTACTATGTAAGCTTCTTCCAAAGCCGTATTAAATACTCTATCTTCTCCAAACTTTTCGGCCAATGATGCAGATTCTCTGTACACACCTCCTAGTCTCTTTCCTAAATCTTGACCATACAATACTGCTTCCGAATGTTCTTCCATTATTTCTTCAATTGCATGTAATGCTGCATCTATCATTACTATTTTATCGCCCGATTTAGGTGCACGTTGTCCTTTTTCTTCTTTCACTACCGAAGGTGCAAAAACATAATCTTCCACTTTTAAAATATCGGGCTCGGCAGCTTTTATTGCTTTTTCAAAAGCTTCATTCACTTCTCGCTGAGCAATAGATTCCACTTCATTAATTTCATGTTCATTATACCCTACACCTGTTAGCATTAATCTCAGTTTAGGAATAGGATCGTATAAGCCATGTTTTAATAAATCTTCTCGAGTTCTGTAATATTCTTTTCTTATTTCATTTGAATGATGCCCCAAAAGTGGCACTTTAGCATGAATTAAAACAGGTTTACGTTCGTTACGGGCATACGCAATTGCCAAACTAATAGTTTCGTAACTACGAATAAAATCGCTGCCATCGCATTGCAATTTTTTTAAGCCTTTAAATCCATCTGCATAATCAAATGCATTCATGGCTCTTGTTTCTTCGGCAGTTGCACTGGCACTCCATTGATTATCTTGTATTAAGTAAATAATGGGTAATTGCTTTAACACTGCAAATTGTAAGGCTTCGCTTACCTCTCCTTCTGTAACTGCACCATCGCCCATTGAACAAATTACAATAGGACGTTCACCTTTATCGCCTCTTTTTAATTCGAATAAATTATTTTTTTCGATATACTGAATGCCTTGTGCCAAGCCGGTTGTAGGAATAGCTTGCATGCCGGAAGGTGCACTTTGATGAATGATACCGGGCTTACCATTTTGAATATAATTGGTATGTGCATAATACGATCTGCCACCCGAAAACGGATCATCGCCTTTGGCTAATAATTGCAACATTAATTCATACGGTGTAAAACCTGTTGCTACCATCATACTATCATCTCTGTAATAAGGGCTAACCCAATCACAAGACAATAATTGCAATCCTGTAGCTATTTGAATAGCCTCGTGACCGCGAGAAGTAGAATGCACATATTTACATACTTGCCTATTGGCTTCGTATGTATCGTTCATGGCTTTTGAAGTAACCATTAATTGATATGCATGTAATAATGTTTCGCGGTTAAGCATTACTTTAAATTGTTTATTTTATTTCTACCTCAAACATTTTATTTTTTTCAAAAAATCCTTCTAAAACATCGCCTACCACACATTCTCCAACTCCTGCAGGAGTTCCGGTAAATACCAAATCGCCAATATTTAAAGAGAAATAATTAGAAATATGAGCAACAATATGATCGAAAGAAAATATCATATCGCTACTTTTTCCTTGTTGCACCAATTTTTTATTATTGTATAATGAAAAATTAATGGGGTTATTGAGCATGTCGGGAGTAATATCTACCCAGTCTCCTACTACGGCCGAATTGTCCCAAGATTTTGCTTTTTCCCAAGGCAATCCTTTTTTCTTTAATTCGGTTTGTATATCGCGAGCTGTAAAATCTATACCAATAGATATTTTATTGTAATAACGAGAGGCTTGTTTTTCTTGAATGTATCGCCCATTTTTGCTGATGTGTAATACCAATTCAGCTTCGTAATGTAATTCGTTAGAAAATTCGGGATAATAAAATGGAGTGTGACTTTGTAATAAAGCACTTTTAGGTTTCATAAAAATAACCGGATCTTCGGGAATTGCATTCCCAAGTTCCTTTGCATGTTCAGCATAATTCCGCCCAACGCAGAATATTTTCATAGTTGTATTATTAAATAGTAATTAAGTAACCCATTACATGGCGAGCTAAGAATAGCTCAATAATTGAATGAAGTGGCTACTTGAATTATATTTTGTACAACTACTATAACTGCTAAAAAGGTTATTTTATTATGTGAAGGTTAAATTATTTACCAAATTCATGGTTTTTTCTATGCCAACTGTTGCAAATTGCTCAATTATTTCGGTAGATTTTTCAATTTTTCTCTGAACGATAGGCAATTCATCATTCCACCATCTTCCCAAAACAAAATCTACCTGCATGCCTTTAGGAAAATTGTTGCCAATACCAAACCGTAGTTTAGGATACAAATTAGTACCTAAGGTTAGTTGAATATCTTTTAATCCGTTATGGCCGGCATCATTACCCGATGCTCTAATTCGCAATTTAGAAATGGGCAAAGCCAAATCGTCTACAATGGTTAAAGTATTTTCAATAGGTACTTTTTCTTTATCCATCCAATATTTAAATGCTTTGCCACTTAAGTTCATAAACGTAGTGGGCTTAATGCAAATAAACGTTTTTCCTTTCCATTTAATTTCGGACATATATGCCAAGCGGGCAAGCTGAAACATGCCGGCATGTTTTAAAACAAATGCATCTACCACATCGAAGCCAATATTGTGGCGTGTTCTGTGATATTCATCGCCTATATTACCCAAACCGATAATTAAAAATTTATTCATTGCTGTAAAAATATTATAAATGTGCAATTTAAATGGCACAAAAAAATCCCCCAACATAGCGTTGGAGGATTGTATACAATAAAATTACATTTATTTTTTCTTTGCCTCTGCAGCAGGTGCTGCTTTTGCAGGAGCAGCTTTAGCAGCTGCAGGAGTTGCAGCAGGTGCCGCAGCTTCTTCTTGTTTTAATTGACGAGTTAATACTACCGATGCAATTGGAATACGGGGCGAGTTCATCACTTCCATATTTGCTTCTTTTACATCTTCTACTCTAATATTTCCGTTTAAATCTAAATTAGAAATATCTACTTCAATAAATTCTTTCAAAAACTTAGGATAAGTTTTTATTTTCAAAGATTTTATTTTGGTAATTAACTTACCGCCGTTTTTAACGCCTAATGCGGCACCGGTAAATTTAATAGGTAAGGTAGCAACCACTTTTTTAGAGTCAACCAATTCTAAAAGATCCACATGAATTAAATCATCCGAAACTTTATCAAATTGCAAGTCTTTTAAAATACATTGATACGTTTTACCATCAATGCTAACTTCTGCCAGTTGGAATTCGGGTGTGTACACTAATGCTTTAAAATCTTTTGCTGAAGCATAGAAATTAACTTCTGCAGCACCCCCGTAAATTACACCCGGCACTAATTCCTGAGAGCGAAGTTGGCGGGTGGCTTTTTTCCCAATTTCGGTCCTCAGTTGTCCTTCGATTGTAATTGTTTTCATTATTTAAAAATTTTGGATGGCAAAAGTAGGGTTTTTGGTTGGATACAGAAAAGAAAGAATGCTTAATTTAGGAATTTTGATCTAAAATTATTCCGGATTAAACATAATAGTTCAATATAGTGACAAGCTATGTTAATTGAAAAATGCCCTACAACTATAATTTTTCAAAAACAAAGCCTCTACATTCAAAAAAATCTTACAACTATTTACCTCTTAATTGCGAATGAATAAATAAGCTGGTTATACTTTTATTTTCGTAAGCATTTCTAATAGCAATAGCAAACAAATCTGCAACAGAAAGTACTTTTATTTTATTAGATTCTTTTTTAAGCGGAATTGTATCGCAAACTATCAATTCTTCTAACACACTGTTTTCAATATTTTCGTAGGCATTTCCACTTAATACCGGATGCGTACATAAAGCTCTTACGCTACTGGCTCCTTTTTCTTTCAATAAACTTGCCGCTCTTGCCAAAGTACCACCCGTATCACATATATCATCAATTAATACAATATCTCTACCGGTTACATCGCCAATAACTACCATGCTCGCTATTTCGTTGGCACGTTTACGATGTTTATCGCAAATAACCATTTCAGAGTTAAAATAACTCGCAATTTCTCTCACTCTATTGGTACTTCCTACATCGGGGGCTGCAAAAGCAAGGTTGGGCAACTTTAATTGTTCTATATAAGGAATAAAAATTGCCGAACTATCTAAATGATCAACAGGTATATCAAAAAAAGCCTGAATTTGAGGTGCATGCAAATCCATGGTGATAATTCTGTTTGCCCCGGCGGCTTGCAGCAAAGTAGCTACAAGTTTACTTCCAATAGCCACACGAGGTTTATCTTTTCTATCCTGACGAGCATAACCATAATAAGGAATAACAGCAATAATTTTATAAGCACTGGCACGTTTTGCCGCATCAATCATCAATAATAATTCCATTAAATTATCTGTAGGTGCAAATGTGCTTTGTACCAAAAAAACATAATCGCCACGAATACTTTCTAAAAAAATGGGCTGAAATTCGCCATCACTAAACTTTTGAATACTAATTTTTCCTAATGGGGCTCCAAATCGTTTGGCAATTTTTTCTGCCAATTTTTGAGAACCAGCGCCTGAAAATATTTTTACGGATGGATTCATATAATGATAGTGAAATTGCGGCGAAGATAAAACACAGAACTCAGTGATTGAAAAAGAATTTTAAAATACAGTTTTTCGATATCGCAAAATAGTATATTTATACATTAGTTTACCATATAACTTCCATCGAGTTTATTACAACAACATGGAAAATACTTCGATAAAAAATTGGGCTATTGACGATAGACCGAGAGAAAAACTATTATTAAAAGGTGCCGAAGCGTTAAGCACATCGGAACTATTGGCTATTTTAATTAATAATGGCACAAAAAACAGAACGGCTGTAGATCTTGCTAAAGAATTATTGTTTAAAATACACAACGATTTGCAACAGTTAAGTCGAATGTCTGTAAAAGAATTACTGCAACTTAAAATTAAAGGTTTAGGAGAAGCCAAAGCCATTACAATTTGTGCAGCATTAGAATTAAACAATAGGCGAGAATTATATTTTACAAAGAAAGAAAGTATTACAAACAGTAGAGATATTGCCGCTTTTTTAAAAGCACAATTACAATTTAAAAATCATGAAATATTTATGGTAGTTTATTTAAATAAAGCCAATAAACTATTATGCCATGAAACGATAAGTAAAGGCGGAATTACAGGTACAATAGCTGATCCAAGAATTATTTTAAAACATGCTTTAGAAAATAATGCAACTTCCATTATTCTTGCACACAACCATCCCAGCGGAAATTTAAACCCCAGTAAACAAGACAAGGAGATAACTTCTAAAATAAAAGCTGCTGCTGCATTAATAGATATTGCCGTAATAGATCATTTAATAATAAGCAATGAAGGATATTTTAGTTTTGCCGATGAAGGCATTTTATAAAATAACTTAAGAAAATATATTTTATACATGTGTTGCCTCATGATTAAAAGAAAAACAATTTCTTTTCCCACTTTCATAAAGCAACTTCTACATTCTTGTTATTTTTGCTGTTCACATGAGCCAGCCTACACCAAAAAAAATATTCAACTTCTCTTTATTTAAAAGGGTTTTTACATACGTTAGTCCGTATAAAAAGATTTTTTATATAAGCTTATTTCTTGCTGTTGCACGAGCCGCCTTAGCACCTATAAGGCCTTATTTAATTCAATTAACCGTAGACAATGCAACCGGTAAACATATTACTATTCCTCAATGGATTCGCCTATTATTGGGAAATTTTGATTCACTGAACATTACTCAATTTATTATTACCATTACTTTTTGGCAGGTAGCTTTTTTATTACTCGAAACAGCCATATTATTCCTTTTTACATTTCTTACCGCTAAATTGGGACAAAGTGTTGTGAAAGATTTAAGAGTAAATGTTTTTAAAAAAATACTCAACTTAAATTTAACACAATTTGATAAAACACCCATAGGTACCCTAACTACCCGAACCATTAACGATATTGAAAGCATTAATGATATTTTTAGCGATGGCTTTGTACCCATTATTGCCGATTTGCTTACCATTATTATTACTTTGCTTACCATGTTTTGGATTGATTGGCGTTTAACACTAATATCCCTTATTCCTTTCCCCTTATTAATTATTGCTACTTATTATTTTAAAGAAAGTGTTAATAAAAGCTTTATTAAAGTGCGTAATGCGGTGGCTCAGTTAAATGCCTTTGTTCAAGAACATATTACCGGAATGCAAATTGTACAAGCTTTTGCCGCAGAAGAAAGAGAATATAATAAATTTAAAAAAATAAATAAAGAACATCGCAACGCAAATATTAAAGCCATTTTTGCCTACAGCGTTTTTTTTCCGATTGTTGAAATTGTTTTAGCACTAAGCACCGCATTAATTGTATGGTGGGTAGCAAATGAGGCTTTACAACATTTTAATATTCATATTAATTTCTCGGGAAAAATTGTGGCTTTTATTATGTACATGAATCAAATATTTAGACCATTACGGGTAATTGCCGACAAATTTAATGTACTGCAAATGGGAATGATTGCTGCAGAAAGAGTATTTAAAGTAATGGATAATGATGATGTGTTGGAAGAAAAAACACTTTCACCTAACAACAACCAGATAACTATTAAAGGAGCCATTGAATTTAAACACGTTTGGTTTGCTTACAATAACGATAATTATGTACTTAAAGATATTCATTTTTCAATTGAGCCCGGAGAAACTGTTGCATTAGTTGGTCATACCGGAAGTGGCAAAACCTCCATCATCAGCTTATTAAACCGATTATATCATATCCAAAAAGGCGAACTCAATATAGACGGTACGAATATTGAAAACTATTCGCTCAACTTTTTAAGAAAAAATATTGGCATTGTTTTACAAGATGTATTTCTGTTTTCCGGATCGGTAATGGACAATATTACCTTACGCAACCCCGCAATTTCAACAGAACAAGTAATAGAAGCGGCCAAAATGATTGACATGCACGATTTTATTATGCAATTACCCGGCGGTTATAACTACAATGTGATGGAACGAGGTAATACACTAAGCTTAGGACAAAGACAATTAATTTCCTTTATAAGAGCCCTTTTATACAATCCTTCTATTTTAGTGTTAGATGAAGCCACTTCATCTATAGACTCGGAAAGCGAATTGCTTATTCAAAAAGCCATAGATACTTTAATTGCAAACAGAACATCCATCATAATTGCACATCGGCTATCTACCATCAGAAAAGCAAATAAAATTATTGTATTAGATAAAGGAATTATTAAAGAAATGGGCACGCATCAACAATTATTAGAAACCAACGGATTTTATGCCAAATTATATGAAATGCAATTTCAAAAACACCAAAATAAGGTTTTAACCGATAGTTGATTTTTCCTGAAAAAACTCTACCTACAATTCATTTTCTGCCCCTTCACCCCTATCTTTGCGGCAAAATTTACTCAAGCACATGAGGTTATATCGTTCGAAATCTTTGCTGGTAGCGACTTTTAGCTTAATTTTTCTTATATCAACTACTTATGTATTTGCACAAGAAACTGTAGAAAAAAATACCGGTAATACACCCAAGGTTGAATCGGCAGAAACAACAAAAGAGGAAGATTTTAAACCCGGCGATGTACTCATGGAGCATATATTAGATAATCATGAGTTTCATTTTGCCGAAATAAATGGTCATCCTATTGCTATTCCGCTTCCTATAATCATTTATTCTCCTCAACGTGGAGTAAGCATTTTCATGAGTTCGAATTTCGAGCATGGCAAAGCCATTTACCAAGGATACAAATTAGAAGAGGGTACTATTATTGCCGTAACCGATAATGGCACTGCCGATGCTTCTGTAAAAGTGTATGATTTTTCTATTACACGTAATGTAATGCAAATGATTATTGCACTTACACTATTGGTTGTATTATTAATAAACGTTGCTAAAAAGTATAGAATAAACGGCAATAAAGCACCAAGCGGTTTTCAAAATGCTTTAGAACCGGTTATAACATTTATTAGAGACGAAGTGGGCATTAGTAATTTGGGGGCTAAACACGAAAAATACATGCCTTACCTACTCACAGTTTTTTTCTTTATTTTAATTTGTAACATATTTGGATTAATTCCGGGCTCGGCAAATACTACAGGAAATATAGCTTTTACGCTTGTATTAGGGCTAATAAGTTTTGTTGCCATTTTATTGAGTACCAATAAACATTTTTGGGGGCATTTATTCAACCCGCCGGGAGTTCCATTCTTAGTAAAATTTATTTTAGTGCCGGTAGAGTTTTTAGGAATTTTTACCAAGCCTTTTGCTTTAATCATTCGTTTATTTGCAAACATGGTAGCAGGGCACATGATTATTACTTGCTTAATTATGATGATTTTTATTTTTAGTAAATTAAGCATTGGAGCAGGTATTAGTTTTGCTCCGGTATCATTGGCATTTACCATTTTTATATATTTTATAGAAATATTGGTGGCATTTATTCAAGCATTCATCTTTACAAACCTAACTGCTGTTTTTATTGGTCAGGCTTTTGAGGGTGAGCATCATGAAGAAGCGAATGCCCATCATTAAAATTTTTTTTTTAAACAAAAACCACACACTATGTCGTTAATGAACATTTTGTTAGATGGTAGCATTTCAAATATGGGTGCTGCTATTGGTGCAGGATTAGCTGCAATTGGTGCAGGTATCGGCATCGGTCAAATCGGTAAAGGTGCAGTAGAAAGTATTGCACGCCAACCCGAAGCAGCAAACGATATTCGTTCAAACATGATTCTTACTGCAGCCTTCGTAGAAGGTGTTGCATTGTTTGCCGTTATCGCATCTGTATTGGCTATTTTCATCAAGTAATTATTCTTACAAAAGAAAATTACAACTGCATTCAATGCACAGGGCGGCGAATGCAGTTATTTTAAAACTTAGAAACATTTAGAATATGCAATTATTAACTCCGGGTTTAGGACTTATTTTTTGGACATTTTTGGCCTTTATTGTGGTATTTTTAATTCTTAAAAAATTTGCTTGGAAACCTATTCTTTCTGCACTTAAAGAAAGAGAAACCAATATTGCCAATGCCATTTCATCTGCCGAAAAAGTAAAACTCGAAATGTTGCAACTAAAAAATGACAACGAAACTTTAATGCAACAAGCCCGAGAAGAAAGATCGGCTTTACTTAAAGATGCCAAATTCCATAGCGATAAAATGATTCATGAGGCAAAAGAAAAAGCCAAATCTGAATACGATAGAATTATTACCGATGCCCAACAAGCTATTCAACAACAAAAAAATGCAGCACTAACCGATGTTAAAAATCAAATAGGTGCATTAGTTATTGAGGTAAGTGAAAAAATATTAAAACGAGAATTACACAATAAAGCAGAACAAGAAAATTTTATCAATACACTAACCGAAGAAGTGAAATTAAACTAACCATTCAATACATTAATTTCTTCTTCACAACTATAATATTTAACCTATAATGTCTAGTTTACGTATAGCTACCAGATATGCAAAAAGCCTAATTGATCTTGCTAAAGAAAAAGATCAATTAGAATTAGTGTATGCCGATATGAAATACCTACAAGCTATCTGCCATGTGAGTCCTGAATTTGTAAATATATTACGTAGCCCAATTATTCATTCGGATAAAAAAAGATCTATCATAACTGCAATAACCAAAAATAAATTAACAGAATTAACCAATTTATTCACTAATTTATTGGTAACCAAAGGTCGTGAAGGAGATTTGCTCGAAGTAGTAAATGCATACATTAATCAATACAACGAAATAAAAGGAATTCAGCAGGTGAAACTTACTACTGCAATAGAAATAAGTGAAGCTGCTAAAAATGATATTATTGCAAAAATAAAAGCAGCACAAAATTTCGATACTGTAGAATTGGAAACAAAAATAAACAGCCATATTATTGGCGGTTTTATTTTAGAATTTAACAATAACTATATTGATGCAAGTATTGCAAGAGATTTAAAAGATATTAAAAAGCAATTCTCTAAAAATGTTTTTGTTAAATCAATTAGATAAATAATATTACCAGATTCTATACAATAAAAATTAAACTTAAAAGCTCGAAATATGGTAGACATTAAACCAGATGAAATATCAGCGATACTGAGACAACAGCTAAGCAATTTCAACGCTACTGCCGATTTAGAAGAAGTGGGAACCGTACTTCAAGTAGGCGATGG
>JAKAJX010000227.1 GCA_021824855.1 Bacteroidota bacterium
AAAACCATTACCAATTGTTAAACGCGACGAAGAAGGTAATGTATATGATGAAGTAACCGATCCCGAATTTCGATATCGTCAACGCTATGCCGATTTAATTATTAATCCCAATGTTAAAGAAACTTTTGTTAAACGTACCAAATTAGTAAATACTATTCGTACATTCTTAAATGAACGCGGGGCTTTAGAAGTAGATACACCTGTATTACAATCTATCCCGGGCGGTGCAGCAGCAAGACCTTTTATTACGCATCATAATGCTTTAGATACACCATTTTATTTGCGTATTGCCAATGAGCTTTATTTAAAAAGATTAATTGTTGGCGGGTTTGATTGGGTATACGAATTCAGCAGAAATTTTAGAAATGAAGGAATGGATAGAACCCATAATCCTGAATTTACCATTTTAGAATGGTACACTGCTTATAAAGATTATTTCTGGATGATGGAAACAACCGAACAACTATTTGAAAAAGTAGCTATAGCATTACATGGCACAACCGATGTTATCATTGGCGATACGGTTGTAAGTTTTAAAGCACCATTTAAACGCATTAGTATTTTTGATGCAATTAAAGAAAATACCGGTATTGATATTTCTGATAAAGATGAAGCTGGTTTACGTGAAGTTTGCAAACAATTAAATATTGAAGTTCCCAATAATATTGGCAAAGGAAAATTGATTGATGAAATTTTTGGAGCTACCAGCGAATTTAAATATGTACAACCAACTTTTATTATAGATTATCCGGTAGAAATGAGTCCGCTTACCAAGAAACATCGCAGCAAAGAAGGATTGGTAGAACGTTTTGAATTAATGGTAAATGGAAAAGAAATTGCCAATGCTTATAGCGAACTAAACGATCCAATTGATCAACGAGAACGTTTTGAAGAGCAAGTAAAATTAATGGAACGCGGAGATGAAGAAGCAATGTTTATTGATTATGATTTTTTAAGAGCATTAGAATATGGAATGCCGCCAACCAGTGGAATAGGAATAGGAATAGATAGATTATGTATGATGATGCTAAATCAACCAAGTATTCAAGATGTATTGTTATTCCCACAAATGCGTCCCGAAAGGTGGAGTGAAGAATAATTAAACTATCTCAATAACTAACTATACAAGCGATGAAGAACTCATCGCTTTTGTGTTTCTATCAACATACATTTAACAAGTATTGCAAATGCCAAATCATTTTTCTATTTTATTGCTCTAAATAAATAATTATGAACAACACACTCATCTCAAAAATTTCTTTAGTAGTATTTGCACTTGTATTAATTGCCTTTGGTGCAGGTCATTTTGCTAATGCTTCAAAAATGGAAGGTATGGTTCCTGCTTTTTTACCGGGTGGAGTAATTTGGGTTTATGTAAGTGGCACCGGATTAATGCTGGCAGCAATAGCGTTCATTAGTAATAAGCAAGTACGTTTAGCAGGTTTTTTATTAGGAATTCTATTATTGATTTTTGTTTTAACTATCCATTTGCCCGGTATGATGAATGGAAAAGATGATATGACGAAAATGATGTCTATGACCAATTTATTAAAAGATCTTGCATTAGCTGCTGCTGCTTTTTATATAGGCAGTAAAAATTAAATGATTGAATGAATTAAAAAAGAGTGCTGATTTTTCAACACTCTTTTTTAAACGAAAAATATTTTTAATCTCTGTAATTCAAAGCAGGTTTTCTATCTCCCAATAATGCTTTGTATTGGTAATCGCCTTTCGCTTTAATAAATTCTTCTTTTGCTTTTTCAATTATTGCCGGAGTTGTAAAAACATCAATAGCTGTTAAAGCCATAGTTTTAGCAGCAACCATCATTCCCTTGGTTCCTATTTCTGTTCCACCGCAGGCAGTTGCTTGCCAACTATGTGCGGGTGTGCCGGGCACCCATGTTGCAGCACGTAATCCAACTGTTGGTGCAGCATAACTTACATCGCCCACATCTGTACTGCCACCGCCGGCATCTTGTTGTATTTTAAGCGGTTTAATAGTTTCGGCAGATGCAATAGCCGGAGGGGTTGAAACAAAACTGCTTTGTAGTTTTTTAGCAAATGCAATTTCTTCATTAGTATACGTTACTCCGCCAACTTGTTCTAAATTTTTTTGCATTGTTTCTGCTAAAGTATTATTCAATAACAAATCGTGTGTGCCACCTATAATTTCATAATCCATAGTAGTTTCCGTTCCTAATGCAGCGCCATTGGCTGCTTTTACTACTCTTTCAAAAATAGATTGAACCATGTCTCTTTTTGGATGCCTAACATAATAATATACTTCTGCAAAATCGGGAACAACATTTGGTGCTTTGCCACCATTGGTTATTACATAATGAATTCTTGTTTCTTGAGGAACATGTTCACGCATCATATTTACCATATAATCCATAGCTTCTACTGCATCTAATGCAGAGCGACCTTTATCGGGCGAAGCTGCAGCATGAGCAGCAATGCCATGAAAACGAAATTTTGCTGAAGTATTAGCCAAAGCACTTGTCATGGTTACGCTATTTTCCGAACCGGGATGCCAATGAATTACCACATCTACATCATTAAATAAGCCGGCACGAACCATATAAACTTTACCACTGCCACCTTCTTCCGCAGGGCAACCAAATATTTTAATTGTTCCGTTTAATTTTTTTTCATCCATCAACTTTTTTATTTCAATTCCTGCAGCAATACTTGCTGTACCAAATAAGTGATGACCGCAGCCATGTCCTGCATTTTTTCCGTTAGATATTTTTTCAGGAACTGCTTGTTGCGATAAACCGGGCAATGCATCAAATTCTGCCAAAATTGCTACTACCGGCTTTCCATTTCCATAACTTGCAACAAAAGCTGTTGGCATATCTGCAACATTTGCTGTAACCTTAAAACCTGCTTGCTGTAATGTTTGTTGTAATAGTGCCGAACTTTTTACTTCTTTATAACCCACTTCGGCATAATCCCATATTTGTAATGCAATATTTTTATAGTTATTATATTGTTCCTGCAAATTATTAATTGCTTCGAGTTTTACAACTTCATTTGGATTTTGAGTAAGCTTTTTCTTTTGTGCAATTAATAAACTAGGAGTAGTAATAAATATAAATGAAAGTAAAATAGTATAAAAAATATTTTTCATTTTATTGTAAATTGAAATGAATTAAACAAACAAATCTTTGTATAGTTGCGCATCTTTTACTACCGAATATTTTGATAAATCGGTGATTCCTTCTTTTGCCAAAACTTCTTCATCAAGAAAAGTATTACCGGTATATTCCAAATTTTCTTTACTCAAAATAAAATAAGCAGCATCGGCTAAAATATCAACTGTACGGCTCATTTTGGCCAGCATTTCTCCTCCTAAAATATTTCTAACAGCCGCAGTGTCAATAGTGGTTACAGGCCATAGTGCATTCGATGCAATTTTACTGTTTTTAAATTCTTCGGCCCAACCTAATGCCATCATGCTCATATTAAATTTGCTCATGGTATATGCCACATGCGAGCCCAACCATTTTGGAATAATATTAATTGGCGGAGATAAAGTAAGAATATGTGCGTTGGAAGATTTTTTTAAATAGGGAATAGCGTGTTTGGTAAATAAAAATGTACCTCTAACATTAATGCTGTGCATCAAATCAAATCGCTTCGATTCGGTTTGTTCGGTGCCGCTTAAATTAATGGCAGACGCATTGTTAATTACAATATCAATTCCTCCAAACTTTTCTACGGCTTGTTGTACTACATGTTGTATCTGATCTTCAAAACGAATATCGGTTTGTACTGCTAAGGCTTTACCACCTGCTGCTTCTATTTCTGCTGCTGCAGAATAAATAGTACCACCTAATTTAGGATTTTCTTCGGTGCTTTTTGCGGCAATAACAATATTGGCTCCGTTACTTGCCAATTTTATTGCAATAGCTTTGCCAATGCCTCTGGTAGCACCGCTAATTAATACTGTTTTATTTGTAAAATGCATAAGCTTATAGTTATTGAATGAAGTTATAAGTTATAACTGAGAGAACAAAAGTCAATTTTTGGCTAAACTATTTTTGTTATTGCCAGTTTAAAAACTTTTTAATAACCAATTCTGTTTGCTCGCAAGCAGTTTGTAATTTTTCATTTATAATACTAGTAGTAAAATAATCTTTAAATGATAATTCGTAATTGGCTTTATTTAAACGGGTAGTGAGCGAATCGGCTGTTTCGGTTCCTCTACTTTCCAATCTCTTTTTTAATTCATTAATACTCGGTGGTTCTATAAAAATAGATAAGGAATTATTTTTGTATTGTTGTTGCACATGAATAGCACCTTTAACATCAATATCTAATAAAGGCGTTTTTCCTTCATTCCATATTCTTTCAATTTCGCTTTTTAAAGTGCCATAATATTTTCCTTGATACACCATTTCCCATTCTATAAATGCATCTTCTTTAATTTTTTCTTGAAACATTTCTTCGTTGATAAAATAATAATCAACGCCCTCTCTCTCAAAATCTCTTGCTTTACGTGTTGTAGCCGAAACGGAAAAACATAGTAAAGGATATTTATTGAGCAAATAGTGTGTAATTGATGTTTTGCCTGCACCCGATGGGGCTGTAATAATAATTAGTTTTTTGTGCATACAATTACAAATTAACAGCAAAATATTACAAACTAAAAAAACGATTAACTAAAATGTAATTTTGTTGTATAGTTAAGTATTGAGTTGTTGAGTAGAATGAAATGAAATAGCCAATAACAGCATTAACACCAATCGTACATCAATTATTTTTTATTAAAAGCAACAAATAAAATGCAGATTCAAGAAAATAAGTATCCGATAGAATGGCAATTGAATGCTCGTTATTCCTTTGATTCCATTATTGGACAATCGGTTTTACTACAACAAGCTGTTCAATTGGCTAAAACAGTTGCATTTACCGATGATGCTGTTTTGTTATTGGGAGAAAAAGGAACCGGAAAAAAGTTATTTGCACAAGCTATTCATAACAATAGTAAGCAATTGGGTAAACCTTTTTTGCAATTAAATTGCTTTGAGCATAGTAAAGAAATAATAGAAAGCGGAATATTTGAAAATAAAACAGCCTCTTTTAATACACTAATAAAAGATAAAAAAGAGATAAGTGAAGAAATTGAAAATGGAACTTTGTTGTTAAATGAAATTGGAAGAATGCCAATGCAACTTCAATTTAAATTATTAGAACTATTAGCCGATAATGAAAATAAAACAAATAAAAAAGATGCTTTACAACCCTACAAAAAAATAAGAATTATTGCAGCTACTGATAGTAGTTTAACCAATGACGTAGCCGAAGGAAAATTTAATGAAGAATTATTTAAAATGTTAAGTAAGGTTACTATAGCATTGCCAACCTTAAATGAAAGAAAAGAAGATATACTGTTACTTGTTCAGGAATTTATGTGGTTGTTTTCTGCTAAAATGAATAAAAAAGTACTGTATATACAGGATGAATGTATGCATTGTTTCGAAAATTATCATTGGAAAGGCAATGTTCGAGAACTTAAAAATATTATTGAACGGGCTATTATTTTGGCCGAAGGGAATGAAATACAATTGCAACACTTACCCATAGAAGTACAAATTGATAATACCGAATATGCCAATAATTCATCAGTTTATAATATAGTTGCAATGGAGCGTTGGCATATTCAGCGAGTGCTGCATTATGCCAAAGGCAATAAAGCAGAAACGGCTAAATTGCTGAATATTGGGTTAAGTACTTTGTACAGAAAAATAGAAGAATATCATTTACAGTATTAATGCAGTATTTCAACTGTAGCAATAGAATATTTTTTTGTTTAAAAAAAAATATGCTTAATCTGGTTAATTATATACTTTATTTTTCACAAATGCAACTAGCACTTACATTTGCCTTTTAACTAACTATAGTTTGTGGACTGAGATAGGATAGTAGTTAAGATATTTTAGAAAAAATAGCAAAGCATGCAATCGAATCATCTTAAAAAAGTAACTGCAGCAGGACTTTTAATTACCCTTGGAATTATTTTTGGAGATATTGGTACATCACCGTTATATGTTTTTAAATCAATTGTTGGAGAGCATCCCATTTCCGAGCAATTAGTATATGGAGGAATTTCTTGTGTTTTTTGGACATTAACCTTGCAAACTACTTTTAAATATATTGTACTTACCCTTCAAGCGGATAATAATGGAGAAGGTGGTATTTTTTCTTTATACGCTTTAGTTTGGCGATATAGGCATTGGTTATATTTTCCTGCAATTTTAGGAGCTGCAACCTTATTGGCTGATGGTATTATTACTCCGCCAATTTCGGTAGCATCTGCCATTGAAGGGTTAAATGGTGTGAATGGATTAGAGCATATTATTATTCCGGGAAATGCATTAACAATAGGTATTGTAATTGGTATTATTTCACTTTTATTTTTCTTTCAACAATTTGGTACAAAAATCGTTGGCAGCTCTTTTGGTCCAATTATGCTTATTTGGTTTAGTATGATAATGATTTTAGGAATTATTCAAATAACCAATTATCCTTCCATTTTAGCAGCGTTTAATCCTAAATATGCTATTGACTTGCTTATTAACTATCCTCATGGATTTTGGTTATTAGGAGCTGTATTTTTATGTACTACAGGGGCAGAAGCTTTGTATAGCGATTTAGGGCATTGCGGTAAAAAAAATATTCAAGTAAGTTGGATTTTTATAAAAATTGCTTTGATTGCAAATTATTTTGGACAAGCAGCTTGGTTATTGCATAGTAAAATAGCGGTATTAGGAAACTTAAATCCTTTTTACGAAATAATGCCTGATTGGTTTTTACTTATTGGTGTTATTATAGCAACAGCTGCTACCATTATTGCAAGTCAGGCTTTAATAAGCGGCTCATTTACATTAATTAGCGAAGCAGTAAGTTTAAATTTTTGGCCCCGCATTACAATCAAATATCCTACCGATGTAAGAGGGCAAATCTATATTCCAAGTATAAACTGGATTTTATGGTTAGGCTGTGTTGGTATGATGTTATATTTTAAAGATTCGAGCAAAATGGAAGCTGCTTATGGGTTTTCAATTACAGTAGCAATGCTTATGACTACCATGCTAATGTACTATTACATGAAGTTTGTACGGAAATGGCCAATGATACTTATTGTGTCTATTTTATTAATCTTTTTAACCGTTGAAGTTTCATTTTTTATTGCCAATGTTGCAAAAATTAAACAAAGATGGATGTTCTTAGTGTTTGAATTTGCTTTAGTATTTGTAATGTATATATGGTACAAGGCTCGAAAAATTACAAATCGGTTTTTACAATTTGAACCATTAGCCGATGATATTGAAGAGCTAAAAAAATTAAGTACAGCAACAATGGTTCCTAAATATGCAACACATTTGGTTTATCTAACAAAAGCAAATAATAAACGTAGTATAGAAAAAAGAATTATTGAATCTATTTTAGGAAAACGACCAAAACGAGCCGATGTATATTGGTTTGTACATATAGATAGAACAGACGATCCGTATACATTGGAATATTCTTTCGATACTATTGTACCTAATAAAATTATGCGAATAGATTTTAAATTAGGTTTTCGTGTGCAACCTCGCATTAGTATTTATTTCAGAAAAGTGTTAAAAGAATTGCTCGATAAAGGCGATATTAAAATTGAAAATACCGATATAGTTCCTCAACGGTATAAATTGGATGTAAATGCCGATATTAAATATGTAATTATTCAACGATTCTTATCTGTAGAAAATGAATTCTCTGTTCGAGAAGATTTTATCCTTAATTCTTATTTTACAATAAATAGATGGGCATTAACTGATAAAAAAGCTTTTGGTTTAGATATTAATAATACAGAAATTGAACTAACGCCGCTGTTGGTGTCGCCACCACATGAAATACACTTAAAGCGTATGGATATTGCTTAACTGTATGAAAATAGTCGGCACTCTTCGCTGGATATTTCTATTGTACTGTACGCTGCACTATGATTGGCTGCCGCAATGAAATGATAAATAATTTAAAGCCCAATATTGGAGGAAGAAAATGCTGAATAAATTATCTCGTATTATTCTATAATATTAGCGATAACTCGTGTTTTGTTTGCGAATAGAATCTTTTATGTTAATAGAACTTATGTGTTGAGAGGATCTTCAAAAAAATCGTTTTCTATATTTTTTTGCCAACTGTTATATAAATATTTTAGAGAACGTTGAATATTGTCGCAGCATTCTTCATTTTTAATAACATATTCGTAAGCTCCGTTTCGTTTTAAATTTACTGCTAATCCAACATCTTCTTGTGCAGATACTACAATTACTTCTGTTTCGGGAGTATGATATTTAACTTGCTTAAGAACTTGTAATCCATTTGATTGAGGCATTACATAATCTATTGTTACTACATCTGGACCTTCTTTTAAGGCATAAATAAAATCTTCGGCATTATCGAACCTTTTTACACAAAACTCCGGATTTAGCGATAAATAGTATTCCAACATGGTGCCATACCATTTGTCATCATCCAAAATGAATATTTTTAAAGGCTCTTTATTTTTCACAACTTAAATTTACGAGAAAAAAATTATTTCTCTGTTTTTATAATAATGAATTTTATGCCAAAAACTAACTTGTTCATTTTTAATTAGTTGCAAAATTCACTTCTCAGTTCAAATTCCATAATCAAGAAAAAAAAGCCTTATTTGGGAAATAAAAAAGGAATCTCAATGGAGATTCCTTGAAGGGAATATTATATGTGTACTTCTATTTATAAGCCTTTTAAAGTTACTAAACGATCCCATTTATTGGCTCTTTGCTCTTCAGCTCTGTGCAAAAATTCTTCTGCTAATGCAGGGTCTTTGGCTTTAATTACTTTAAAGCGATTTTCGTGGTACATAAATTCGCTTAGTGGAATTGAAGGCTCTTTACTGTCTATTACAAATCTTTGTCCTTTAGGTTTTGATGGATTGTAATGGAATAAAGGCCAATAGCCAGATTTTACAGCAAAGTCTTGTTCGTCTGCACCTTGTGCCATATCAATACCATGTGCAATGCAATGGCTATAAGCAATAATTAAAGAAGGCCCAGGGAAAGCTTCTGCTTCTAAAATGGTTCTTAAAGTATGAGCATCATTAGCTCCCATGGCAATAGTTGCAACGTAAACATTTCCATGTGCAATTGCTTGTAATGCTAAATCTTTTTTACCTGTTTGTTTTCCGTTTACGGCAAATTTAGCACTAGAACCTAACGGAGAAGATTTAGATGCTTGTCCGCCTGTATTAGAATACACTTCAGTATCTAATACCATAATATTAATATTTTCTCCGGTAGAAATTACATGATCTAATCCACCATAACCAATATCATAAGCCCAACCATCTCCACCAATAATCCATATTATTTTATTAGATAAGAAATCGGCTAAATGATATAAATTATGTGCTGCATTTGTTTTTAAAACGCTTAACCGATGTTTTAATTCAATAATGAGTTCATGTTTTATTTTGGTTTCTGCTTCATTTGTTTCAGGTGCATCAAGAATTGAATTAGCTAAATCTTCGCCTACTTCTTGTTTCATTGCATGTAATAGTGATATGGCTGTTTCTCTTTTTTTATCACTTGCTAACTTAATACCCAATCCAAATTCGGCATTATCTTCAAATAAAGAGTTAGCCCATGCTGGTCCTACACCTTGTTTATTTGCAGTCCATGGCGTAGTTGGTAAATTACCACCAAAAATTGATGAACATCCTGTTGCATTGGCAACAATCATTTTTTCGCCATATAATTGAGTTAACAATTTAATGTATGGTGTTTCTCCACAACCGGAGCAGGCACCCGAAAATTCGAATAATGGTTGGAAAAATTGAGATCCTTTTACTGTATTTTTATTAATTCTTGAGCGATCTATTTCCGGAAGGTTTACAAAGAAATCCCAATTCTTAATTTCTTCTTTTTGAATAGGTAATTTATCGTGCATATTGATGGCTTTATGGCCAGCATCTTCTTTGCTTGTCATTGGGCAAAACTCAACGCATAAGGTACAACCGGTACAATCTTCTGTAGAAACTTGTAAGGTGTATGCTTCTTTAGTTTTATCCCATTCTTTACCTATTGGATCAACATGTTTAAATGCATGTGGTGCATCTTTTAATAGTTCTTTATCGTATACTTTAGGTCTAATAGCAGCATGTGGGCATATTAAAAAACATTTGCCGCATTGTGTACAAAGGTCTGCATCCCAAACAGGAACAGCATCTGCAATATTTCTTTTTTCGAATTTAGTAGTACCTGAAGGATACATACCATCAACAGGAAATGCACTTACCGGAAGATCATCTCCATCTCCGGCTATTATTTTGCCTAAAACATTTTTTACAAATTTTGGAGAATGTTTAGGAACCGCATCATCAAAAGCTTTATTGCCAATTGTAAAATTATTGTAATCTACTTCGTATAAACTATCAATAGCAATATCTACGGCATGATAATTTTTTTGTACAACGGCATCGCCTTTCTTCCAATAAGTATCGTAAATGGCTTCTTTAATTTTTTCTATCGCTTCTTCTCTTGGAAGCACATTGCTGATAGCAAAAAAACAAGTTTGTAAAATGGTGTTGATGCGATTGCCCATTCCTGTTTCTTTGGCAACATTATAGGCATTAATGGCATAAAATTTTAAATTCTTTTCAATAATTTCTTCTTGAATTTTTTTAGGTAATTTTTGCCACAATTCCTCTTTAGGATAAGGTGTATTTAACAAAAATGTTGCACCATATTCTGCACTTTTTAGCAAATCGAACTTGGTTAAGTAATTAAAATGATGGCAAGCAATAAAGTTGGCAGATTGAATTAGGTAAGTTGATTTAATTGGATGTTTTCCAAAACGCAGATGCGATACAGTTAATGATCCTGATTTTTTGGAATCGTACACAAAATATCCTTGCACATAATCATCGGTTTTTTCGCCAATAATTTTAATAGAATTTTTATTTGCACTTACAGTTCCATCGGCACCTAAACCATAAAATAAACCGCGGAATAAATGCTGAGAATCGAGAATAAAATCTTTATCATATTCCAAACTTAAATGCGTAACATCATCTTCTATACCTACCGTAAAATGATATTTAGGATGCTCTTTTTTTAATTCTTTAAATACTGCTTTAACCATGGCAGGTGTAAACTCTTTAGATGATAAGCCGTATCTGCCACCTATTACGTGTGCATGATGATTTTCTTGGGCTTCGTTTAAAGCATTAATAACATCCATGTACAATGGCTCGCTATTGGCATTAGGTTCTTTGCAACGATCTAACACCGCAATAGTTGTAACAGATTTTGGAATAGCATGAATAAAGTCTTTAATAGAAAACGGACGATATAGGCGTACCATTAACATTCCAACATGTACTCCATGGCGTTTATTTAATTCATCTACTGTTTCTTGAACGGCACCGGCACCAGAGCCCATAATAATAATTAAGCGATCGGGATGTGGATGGCCATAGTATTCAAATAATTTATATTTTCTTCCGGTTAAAGCGCCAAGTTTATCCATTTGTTCTTGAACAATATGCGGTACTTTTTCATAATACAAATTGGCTGCTTCTCTGTTTTGAAAAAATACATCTGGGTTTTGTGCTGTACCACGAATAGCAGGATGATTGGGCGATAATGCTCTACTACGGTGTGCATTAATAGCATCCATATCCAACATTTCTTGAATTACATCATCGGGAATAATTTCTACTTGGGTTAATTCGTGAGAAGTACGAAAGCCGTCGAATATATTTAAGAAAGGAATTCGAGATTTTAAAGTTGCAGCTTGTGCAATTAATGCCATATCCATCACTTCTTGTGCATTATTGCCAAATAATTGCGCAAAGCCGGTTGAGCGAACGGTCATAACATCGCTATGATCTCCAAAAATAGATAAAGCGTGTGTGGCAATTGTTCTTGCTGCAATATGAAATACGGTAGGTGTTAACTCGCCGGCAATTTTAAACATATTTGGTATCATTAGTAACAACCCTTGCGATGCAGTGAAAGTTGTACCTAATGCACCGGCTTGTAATGCTCCATGCAATGTTCCGGCAGCACCGGCTTCACTTTGCATTTCAATTACTTTCGGTACTTGTCCAAATATATTTTTCATTCCTTTTGCACTCCATTCATCCGCCCACTCTCCCATAGTTGAGGAAGGTGTAATTGGATAAATAGCACAAACTTCATTGGTTTTATAAGCTATATAGGCCGCAGCTTCGTTACCATCCATAACGGTAACTTCTTTTTTGTC
>JAKAJX010000234.1 GCA_021824855.1 Bacteroidota bacterium
CAGGTGGTAATATTGTAGATAATAATAACAATAGAACTGTTACTGCCAGATTAGGTTTATTACCTTTCTCTAATTCTTCTTTAGAACTTGGTGTATCGGGCATGTTTGGTAAAATAGGAACTCCTGGTACTAATACAGATGGTGCTACCGGTAAAATGTATGCATTAGATTTAAACTATGTAAAACAAGTAAATAGTGTATTGGTAAACATTAAAGGTCAATATAACATCATGAATGTTAGTGATGTAAATTATGTAAATCCTTTAGATGCTACTAAAACCTATACATTCACTAACAATTCTACAGCAGGGTTTATACAATGTTCATTACGCCCAACAGGAGTTGATAATTTCTTGAAAAATTTTGAAGTTGCCGGTAGATATACTAGTTATAATACTCCTAGCAATTCAACTTGGGGAGCTAATCAACATACTGTAACACTTGGATTAGATTATTGGTTGAGCTGGAGAACAGTAGTAAAAGCAACTTATGATACTTATCAAGGAACTAGCACTGCCAGTCAAGCTCTTAATGCTTATACCGGATTAACTACAACTAATACCTTTTCTCTGCAAGTTTCAATTCAACTTTAAAAAAAATAGTTATGAAAATAATGAAAAAAATAAATATGATAACGGCTTTTCTTGCTGTATCTTGTTTACTAATAGTTAGTTTAACTTTTAACAGTTGTGCCCCCACTAAAGCAGTAGCCGATAAATCTGGTGCTCAATTATGGGCAGAAAACTGTCAACGTTGCCACAATACACCTGCTCCTTCAAGTTTTGGTCCAGAACAATGGGAAACCATTGGTATGCACATGCAAACCAGATCGTTGATAACAGAAAAAGAGAGAGATAAAATTGTTGATTTTCTAAAAGGAAGCAGATAAGTTTACTCTTTTATAAATCACAAATCACTAATCGAGAATTTAAGTAATAATTGATATGCAATATTGTTAACAGCGTTTGAAAATCAGATTATCTGAAAAATTATAGTGAAGATTGATTTAGATATGTATGCTGAAAAAAAATGTCCTGAAGTATTTCAGGACATTTTTATGTGTAATAATTGAACATTATTTTGTAAGTACTAATACCTGAAAAGTACCGTCAATCATTTTCGGTCTTCCTTTTTCACCGGCAGGTCTTGGTTCAAATTCGGCTGTAGGCAAATAAAGCTTATGGCTTTGTTCATCAACACAAATTGTTCTTGCGCCTCTTTTGGTAATTACGTTATCTAAAACAGTAAAATCGGAAGCATTTTTTTCTTTTATAACGGTAACAGTTCCGGAGCCATTAGAAGTAAAAACCAATTTACTGGTATTATCAAAAGCAACTCCATCGCATCCATCACCAATTGGAAGGGTATTGATTATTTTTCCATTATCGGCATTAATTACAACCAATTGTTTTTCGCATCCGGCAAATAATCTTTTTGTTGCAATATCAATTGCTAAACCGGTTGGGCCATCGGCAGGTGCTATAGACCAATGTGCTATTACTTGATGTTTTGTTATATCTATTACTACAATTTCATTTTTATCTTCAATATTTACAAAAACTTTTCCAGCTTCATTGCTAACAGCTGTTTCCGGTTTTCCTTCTACCGGAATAGTAGCAATTACTGTATTATCGAGCGGATTAATTACAGAAAGATTTTTACTTCTGCCGTTGCAGGTAATGATTGTTTTTGAATAGGGTTCGTAAAAAATAGCATCCGGATTTTCGCCTGTTGCAATTTGTGTAAGTACTTTATTAGTTGCTAAATCAAAAACTGTAACATTGTTGCTTCTTCCATTGCTGGTATATCCTTTCCCGAGTGAGTTGATAAAAGCAATGCCATGTACACCTTCGGTATTGGGAATAATGCCTAATGAATCTCCACTTGTTTTATCTAAAATATTAACCTGTGTGCCGTGAGATACGTACAGTTTATTAGTACTTTCATTAACAGCAATATAATCCCACCATCCGGTACTTTTTATGTGAAATGTGTTACTTAATTTATATCCGCTTTGTGCTGTTGCGTTATTAACAGCCAGTAGTGTAGCAAATACGCTACCCATTAATACCAGTTTTTTTTTCATTTTAAATTAATTAATAGATGAGTAAATGTGAATTGAAAATTTTTATCCATAGTTAAAGGGTGTTAAGGAGTATTTTTTGATAAAACAGGTTAGATATTATCTTCTGTTAAATTATAGATCTAACAAAAATTGATGCAGCAGAGAGAAATACCCCGGCTAATGCAGAGGTATTTTTTAAAAAAAACTTGACTAATGTAAACAATCATTTTGAAGCAATTCTGAAGTTTATAAATTAGGCATTCTATTTTTGAATAATAATCTAATCATGCTGGGCAATACAATTAATAATAAAGGCATGGCAATAATAAAGCCGCCAATAACGGCAATAGCCAATGGTTGATGCAATTGAGCTCCTGTACCAATGCCTAATGCAATAGGCAGTAAGGCAATAATGGCTCCCAATGCCGTCATTAATTTTGGTCGAAGTCTGGTAGAGATAGAATAAATAATTGCTTCATCCACGTTTTTCGATATTCTCCAAGATTCTCTAAATTGCAAAAATGTAAAAATGGCATTTTCACCAATAATTCCTACAATCATAATTAATCCGGTATAGCTTCCTACATTTAATGGAGTATTGGTAATATATAATCCTAAATAACTTCCGCTAATACCTAATACAGCAATTAGTAAAATGGTAAATGCTACTCTAAAATGTTTAAATAAAAATAATATCACACCAAAAACCAATAAGCTGGCAGTAATTAAAATAATTAATAACTCTTTAAAAGATTGTTGCTGCTCGGCATAAGCTCCGCCATACACTATGGTATAACCTTCGGGCAAAGTAATTTTTGAAGAAATATTTTTTTGAATATCTCTAATAACACTGCCTAAATCTCTTCCTTCCAATCTGGCAGAAACTACACCCATTGATTGTAAATCTTCTCTTTGAATTTCGGCATCTCCTTCATTAATTTTAATATTAGCTAATTGGTCAATAGGTTTTAATTTGCCATTAGGTAAAAATATCATTGTTTTATGTACATCATTCACACTTAAGTTTCTATTGCCGGGGTACACTAATCTTAAATTGCTTAATTGTTCTTTATCATAAACCGATCCTACAATATTTCCTTCCAATGAGGTTTGCAATTGGTATTGCAAATTAGCGGGTGTTATGCCAAATTGATTTAGCATAATATTATTGGGTTCCATATTAATAGAAGGACCTGCAATTACAATTCCATCAAAAACATCGGCTGTGCCATTCACTTTCGAAACAACTGAGGCTACTTGTTGAGATAATACTTGTAATTGTTTTTGATCGTTTCCGAAAATTTTAACTTCAATTGGCTGAACCGATGTCATTAAATCGCCCAACATATCGCCAATCACTTGTCCAAAATCTATTCGAAGTGCGGGCTGAGTAGCTTCAACTTGTTTTCTTATATCACTAATTACTTCTTCGGTTGATTTATCTCTTTTCTTTTTTAATTGAATTAAATAATCTCCTCTATTAGGTTCGGTAATAAAAAATCCCATTTGTGTTCCTGTTCTTCTGCTATATGCTGCTACTTCGGGAACTTTTACTAAAATTTTCTCCACTTGACGAAGCATTCTATCAGTTTCTTCTAACGAAGTTCCCGGTGGAGAACTATAATCTAATACAATACTTCCTTCATCCATTTCGGGTAAAAATCCGGTTTCTAATTTTGGATAGATATAATAAATAGAATAAGCTAATGCTACAATAATCACTAAACTTAAGTAAGGGCGTTTAATAAAAAAGCCCACCCAGCGTTGTGGTTTAACCTGATGGGATACATGTTTTTTATTTTTATGAAGTGTATTTACGCCTGCATTTCGGGTAAATAATAAATAAAGTACCGGTAAAATAATCCATGTTATAAAGAAAGAGCAAACCAAAGTAATAATCATCGTATTGGTCATTACTTTAAAATAAGCGCCTGCAACGCCACTCATTAATACAAAAGGAAGAAAAATAACAATGGTACTAAGCGATGAACCAATCATGGCAGGTAATAAATAGCGAATGGCTTTGGTAATTAAAATAGTAGTAGGTTCTTCGGGGTTTTCTTCGTGGGTTCTATGAATTTGTTCAACTACTACAATTGCATCGTCAATAATTAATCCAATAGCTGCGGCAATGGCACCAAGTGTCATAATATTTAGTGTTTGCCCGGTAGCTAATAAGCAAATTAAAGTTGAAAAAAGTGTAACAGGAATGGTAACTAAAATAACAGAACTTGCTTTAAATGACCGTAAAAAAATAATTGCAACTATAATGGCTAAGCCTAACCCAATCCATAAACTATCGGTAACACTTTTTACAGAATCTTTTACAAAATCGGCCTGCTCGTAAAAAGGATGAATTGTAACATCTTTCGGAATAATTTTCTTCAAGTCATTAATTTTTGCATCCATCTTATCGCTCAGTTCAATTAAATTGGCATTGGGTTGTTTAATTACTGCCAATAAAATTCCCTCTTTTCCGTTAGCATTTATTTTAATATATTCTTTTGCTTCCTGAATTTGAACATCAGCTATATCTTTTAGTTGTATAATTCGTTTTCCGTTATTGCTGATAACAATATTTTGTAATTGTTCTTTTGAAGTAACCGATGCATCTGTTACAGTTAAATACAATAATCTGTAATCCGATAAATAACCATTCGATGTTACAAAGTTTGTTTGAAGTAAAGCGGTATCAATTATATTCGGCGTAATGCCTAACGTGCTCATTTTTTGCAGGTTCAGTACTAACCAATATTCTTTTGTTTTGCCGCCAATAACCCGTATTTCAGAAACGCCCTCTACTTGTGATAAAAAAGGTTTTATAGTGTATAAAGCCAATAACTTCATATCAATGGGAGAGCGATTTTTACTTTCCAACGAATAGCCGATAATAGGTAGAATAGAAGGGTTCATTCTTTCTACCGTAATATTTATATTGGGAGGTAAAATATTTCTTATCTCATTAATTTTCGATTCTATTCTTTGTAAGCTAATATCAATATTCGTATTCCAATCCATATAAGCAGATATTTCGCAACTGCCTCTGCTGGTAGTGCTGCGAATCATCTTTAAATCGGGTACTTTTTTAACTGCATTCTCTAACTCACGTGTTACCGTAATCATCATTTTTTTTACCGGCTGCTGACCGGCATCGGCAATAATTTTTATTTTAGGAAAAGTAATTTCCGGAAATAGTGAGGTTTGCATTTTGCTGTATGCAAACAATCCTCCCATAATGATAATTACTATTAAAACCGTAACCGGATTTTTATACGTTGTAAAAAAATTACGCATGGGTACTAATTATTTATAATGGTTACTTTAGCAGTATCGGGTAATCCGTAATTGCCAGTTAATAATATTTTATCACTTGGTTGTAATGTGGGAGAAATAATTTCTACCGAGCTATTGGTTTCTAATCCTTTTTTTACAGCAACTTTTATTGCAGTAGTACTATCAATTAATTTCATTATCCAAAATTCCGATTGCACTTCGTTAGATAAAACGGCTTCCTTAGGCAACGAAGTGGTATTTATTTTTGTTTGTTTTGCCAAGCTAACTTTGGCTATTAAATTTTCAGGAATTTGTTTATTGGTATTTACATGAATGATATAACTCTGAGTTTGTGAAACAGCATCAACTGTTGGTAATGCAGCATCAACAGTTCCATTTAAATATGTTCCATCGGGTAATTTTAATTGAAGAGAGCGATTGTTGTTTAAATACGGTTTTAATTCGTAAGGTAAATCCAACAAAAAAACAAAGCTTCTGGTATCTGTAATAGTGGCTAATTGTTCTCCATCTTGCACATAATCGCCGGAGCGATAATTTAACTGGGTAATATATCCTGTTCCGGGAGATTTAATATGAATGATACCATTAAAGTGTAAAGAAGAATCAATACTGTTAATTGTATTACCAAGACTTTGCGATTCTTTGGTTTTTATTACAAACAATTCTTCTCCTTTAGTTACAAATTTTCCTAATTCAACATTGGCTAATTGTAAATAGCCAATTGCATTAGCTTTTACATAAGTTTTCAACAGAAAAGAAGAAACTGCATTAAGTTCTACTGCATCGGTAATATTTCCATGTTGTGGATGAGTAATTGTAACCGGTGTTCCGGCTGCGTCAGATTTTTTCTCATCTGTTATTGTTGCTGCCTGATTTTTTGATGAACATGCCGATACTAAAGAAGCAAGTAATGCTATAAAGTAATATGATTTAATGAAGTTTTTCATAGTATTTAGTTTCTGTTCCAATAGTTAATTTGATTAATAATTTGAAGTTTAGTGATATTATTTTGTGTGATAATATTTTTTGTGGTAAGATAGTTTCCAATTGCTAAAATATAATCCGGCATTCGGGCTTCGCCTGTTTCTAATAATTTTTTATTGGCTTCAATTAATGTTTCGGTATACTTTATTTGTTCTGATGCCTGAGTTATTATTTCTTGTGCTGCATGTAATTGTTGCGATAATTGCTGAATTTGTTGGTTGAATTGATTTTTAAAATAATCTCTATATCCTTCTCTGGTTTGTTCTGCAATATTTAATTTTCGATGAAGTAGTTGTCTCTGATTCCCGTCATAAATGGGTACTGTTACACTTATGCCGAAACTTGTACCAAAATTTTTATACGCTTGATATGCAAATGAGGTTAAATAACCCGCATCGGCATATAATCCAACTTTTGGTTTATACAAAAAATCTAATTGAGCCGCATTATTTTTTATTTTTAAACTATCTATAGTAAACTGTTTATAAAAAATAGTACCTTCTGCATCAGGAGCTACAGCTATATGTAGTAATGGCTCTTCCAATTCAACTGTGTTAGTATCTTTCAGTGCACATAAATAATTTAATGCAGCAAAATCGTTTTTATATTGGTTGGTTATTTGTGTAATAAAAAGTTCTTGTTGTTGTGTAGTAACTAAAAAACTTAAATAATCTGTTTGTCTGTATATCCCTTTCTCTACTTGGTTTTTTAATATTAAAGCTTCTTTTCGTAATAAGGTGTTTATTTCTTTATTAAATTTTATTTGAAGCCAATCTCCATAAGTAGTAATATATTGTGCTGTAATTGTTTTACGCAAATCCTGTTCCGTTATTTTACCTGAAATAGTGAGTGATTCATTTAATAGTCTAATTGCTTCATGTTGAGTTGCTAAGTTTTCTTTACCAACTAACCGTTGATTAAATGTAATTAATTGACTATAACTTCCGCCATTTGTTACGGCTCCATCATATCCCCAATCTTTGTACGATGGTGCAAAAACATTGGCACTCACTCCTACAATCTGTGGTTTATAACCGGACAAAATTTTCATGCTATCTATTAAGTTAGATAGTTTTTGATTGTTATAATCTTTTAGTAACGGACTATTATTGATTCCTGCAGTAATATAATATTCAATATCTTTTTTTTGTGATAGCCCGCTAATTGAAATAATAAAAACCGATAAAAGTGTATAAAAAAATTTATGCTGCATGCTTTTTATTGTTTAAAAAATATGGTAAAGATGTGTTGATTATCTGCGTATGAATATTGTAAATTAAAACCTGCTACTTTACATATTTCATTTACTATAGCAAGCCCTAATCCAATGCCTTCTTGGTTTTGCTGAGCTTTGTAAAATCGTTTAAAAATTTTGTTGGCATCTAATTGACCGTTTATTGCGGTATTTTTCACTACTAATTTTTCTTTAGTAACTACTACTTCTACTTTGCCATTTTCCGGACTATATCTAATGGTGTTAGTTAATAAGTTATTGACTAAAATTTCGGCAAAGTGGTGATGAAATAAAATTTCTACCGGTATTATATTCTCTTCGATTGATAATAATTTAGACTGAAAAATTTCTCTTTTTTCTTCAATTTTTTGCTGAATAATATTGCCGATATTTATTTTTTCTGTAAATGAAAAGTTTAAATTTTCAATTTTTGTTAGTAACAATAAAGATTGATGTAATCGAGATAGTTTTGTAATTCCATCTTCAATGCCTAATATGTGTTTAATGGACGTTTCGGTTAGATCGGTTTGTTGCAATAAAATATCTGTCTTAGATCTAATTACTGCTAATGGAGTTTGCATTTCGTGAGATGCATTTTCTGTAAATGATTTTAGTGCTTGATAATCGTTATAAACACTTTTTGTCATTGTATTTAAACTTTCATTTAATAAATTAAACTCCTCTATATTTTGATTGGGCAACGAAAGCGATTGCCTGTCGTTAATATGATAGGCTTTTATTTGTTCAATAGCTGTATAAAATGGTTGCCAAAGCCTATTAATAATTTTTCTGTTTACATATAAATTAATTAAAAGAATTAATGCAATCATGCACATGGTTACTAAAATAATCAGTTGCAAAATATCCTCAGTTTCAACTTTCGATTTATTGACTGTTATTTTATATAATGTTCCATTTAACGCTGTAGTAAATATAATTTGCCGAATAGCCTCTTCTTCGTTTTCTTTTGTGTTAAAAAGAGTAATGTTTTTAAATACTTCTTTTTTTGTTAATGCATTTGTTTGTTCAATAGTAGTCCATTGATGTTTTGTATTTTGAATATCGGGTATTTGATGGTGTGTTTCAATATATCTATTTATTTCTTGTTCTTCAGCTCTTAATGTTTCGTCTAATTGACGTATTAATACATAATGTAAAACGAAATAAAATGCAATACTGCCCACCAAAAATGTAAATATGGTTGCAGCAATATTTATGCGATTGTATTTTGTAAATAATTTCATGATAAAACCATTTTATAACCTTCTCTATACATCGATTTAATGCAATCTTCTCCACCGGCAGTTATAATTTTTTTTCTTATATTTTTTATGTGCGTATAAATAAAATCATAATTATCAGAATAGTCCATATCATCGCCCCACAAATGTTGGGCAATTGCATTTTTGGATAATACTTTATTTCGGTTTACAATAAAAAATAACAATAGCTGATATTCTTTTTGAGTAAGTTCTAATAAATTATTTTCAATTTTTACTGTTTTGCTGGCAGTATCGATTGTGAAGAAATCGAATTGTAAAGTAGATTGACCATTAAATTGTTTTCTTCTTATAATAGCTGCAATTCGAACACTTAATTCTGAAAGATGAAATGGTTTTGTAAGATAATCGTCTGCACCCAAATTCAGCCCTTTAATTTTATCTTCTAATGAATCTTTTGCCGATATAATAATTACGCCATCGGCTTTTTTATTATCCTTTAAATATTGCAATATCTGAAGCCCTGAACCTCCGGGCAACATTATATCTAATATGATACAATCATAATCGTATAATTCAATTTTTTCAACAGCTTCATTAAAATTGCCTACTGCTTCGCATAAATAATTCGAAGCGGATAGATATTCTATTAAGCTTTGCCTTAATGCAACTTCGTCTTCAACAATTAGCAACTTCATATTTACAAATTACAGAACAAAATACCATATAAATTCTGTAGAAAAACTGAATTAAGGGAAGTGTTAGAAGAATGTGTAATTATAAAAAATAGGAGAGTAGTTTTGATAGGCTATCGCAAAAAACTAAATAATTTTCTGAGAATTGTTCCATTTTTATTTTGCCCGGATAAACTTCCTTTTAATGGTACAGATTTAAAAGAGTCAATCTTAGTAACAGGAGTCCAATCGGTTAAGCCTTCATACCAAATCATATCATATTCTTTTATGCCAACTTTTTTTAAATGATCTATTGTGTATGGGCCTCTAATAATTTTATATTTTTTAAGTATGTATATCTTTTTCATGTTTTTCTATGCAACAGTTACCGTACTTGTAATACAATTTTATGTAAAAATATATTATTTATTTCATTAGTTCTATCGATTTTTGAATGGCTTTATCGTAGTAATTCAATGTTTCAAAATAACCTTCCGGACCTAAAATTTGCCTTGCCATAATTGCTTTCATTCGTTCTATTACTTCTTCTTTTTCTTTTAAAGAAATATTGCTTAGTATAATGCTATCTTTTGCTGCAAATTTTTGTAAAAGCTGCCAATTATTTTCATTTTTATTAAGTAGTGAATCGATGGTTTTTACCGAATTAACATTTTTAAATTCTTGTTTATTTTGTATATAAAATTGATACACAAAATTGTTTAATGTGTTTTTGTAAAATAAGTTAATAATAGGCATAGAGTTTTTACTTGTATCGAAAGGAATAAAAATATCGGGAGTAATACCTCCGCCACCATAAACAATATGTCCCGATGCAGTTTTAAAAGATTTGCCAATTGGTTTTGCCGTATCTCCTTTAATTACTTCTCCATCGTGAAAACGGTTTAATAATTCTTCTTCATATTTTTCTTTTCCCTTGTTATAAGGTTTTTGAATACTTCTGCCTAATGGAGTATAATATCTGGCAACAGTTAATCTTAATGCACTTCCGTCACTTAGCTGAAACTGTTGTTGCACTAAACCTTTTCCAAATGTTCTTCTGCCAATAATAGTAGCTCTATCCCAATCTTGTAATGCACCGGTTAAAACTTCACTGGCCGATGCAGAAGTTTCATCAACCAAGACAATTAGTTTTCCTTTTTCAAATATTCCATCTTTTTTGCAGCGATAATCAACCCTAGCCGATTTATTGCCTTGTGTATATACAATTAATTTATCTCCATCTAAAAATTCATCGGCAATAGCTACAGCTTCATTTAATAAACCGCCTCCATTTCCTCTTAAATCTAATACTAATTTTTGCATACCTTGTTTTTGTAGCATTTCCATGCTTTGCATAAACTCCTCGTAGGTTCTTTCTGCAAATTTATTAATACGCAAATAGCCTGTTTTTGGTGCTATTATATATGCTGCATCAATGGATGAAACAGGAATACTGCCACGTTCAATTGTAACATCTTTTTTAATATTATCTCTTACAATTGTAATTTTTACGCTAGTGCCGGCTGCACCTCTCAATTGTTTTCTTATGTTTTCTGCATTTAATTTTTTACCGGCTAATTGTACTGTATCGTTGGCAGTTATAATTTTATCGCCAATTTGTAATCCTGCTTTTTCCGAAGGACCATTTTTTAATACTCGTATAATATTTACTGTATCGTTAAATAATTGAAACTCCACGCCAATGCCTTGAAAGTTACCCATTAGTTCGTCGTTTACTTCTCTAAAATCTGATGCAGGAATATATATTGAATGTGGATCGAGATGAGATAATAGATCAGTAATTGTTACTTCATTAATGCTATCTTGTGGTAAAGCATCCACATATTTATCTTGTATTAGGTGTAATACTTCTTGTAATGAAGATGAATTGGATAGATTAAAAAAACTATCACTTTTTATATCTCCTCGAATTTGATAACCCAATATCATTCCTACTATCAAAACCAAAGAAAAAATAATTGGTAACCAAACTTGTAATTTTTTACTTCCCATAATTGTTGCTTCTTTGTACCTTAATACTCTAAAGTGCGAATATCTGTATTAATATTGAATAGGAATTGCAAATATTTTAACATCGAAAATAACCTATATGTCTATAAAATTAATTGCCGATAGCGGGGCTACAAAATGCGAGTGGTGTTTGTTGTTAGATGGAAAAACTAAGACTATTATTACGCAAGGAATTAGTCCATATTTCTTAAATGAAGAACAAATTATTAACTTGTTGCAACTTGAATTATTGCCCAAACTTAAAAATATACAACCCGATGAAATTTATTTTTATGGAACCGGATTGAGCAATTTAGCTAATGCAAAAACTATTAAATTAACTTTAAAGAAACTATTTAAGGTAGCAAAAATTGAAGTTAATACAGATTTATTAGCAGCAGCAAGAGCTTTGTGTGGTAACAAAAAAGGGGTTGCTTGTATTTTAGGAACCGGCTCAAATTCTTGTTATTATAATGGGAAAAAAATAATTAAAAATAGTCCGGGATTGGGTTATGTTTTAGGCGATGAAGGCAGTGGAACTTATTTAGGAAGAAAAGTAGTTCAATATTATCTCTATAAAACATTCGATGAAGATTTAATGGCTCGCTTCGATG
>JAKAJX010000174.1 GCA_021824855.1 Bacteroidota bacterium
GGTTTTAACGGATTAGATATTGGTAACTGCTTCTTCATTAGTACATACAATATTTTTTTGTTTCATCCACAAATGCAAATGAGCAAATGCAGGAACAATTAATGCCGAAACAAATTTTTTATCGGCACCAATAATAATCAGTTGCTCTATATACGGATTTTCTTTGCACTTATTTTCAATAGGCTGCGGAGCAACATATTTGCCGCCACTTGTTTTAAAGAGTTCCTTTTTTCTATCGGTTATTTTAATAAATTTTCCATCTACCCATTCACCAATATCTCCGGTATGTAACCAACCATCTATAATAGTTTCGGCAGTTAAATCGGGGCGTTTATAATATCCTTGCATTACAGTAGTTCCTTTTACACAAATTTCTCCATCTTCTTCAATTTTTACTTCAATACCTTCTATAGGCGGACCAACTGTTCCAAATTTCATTCCTCCTTTCTCTTTTCGGTTGATGCAAATAACAGGGCTATTTTCTGTTGGGCCATATCCTTCAAAAACGGGTATTTGAGCGGCATTAAAAATGCGTAATAGTTTAGGTTGGCAGGCAGCTCCGCCCGTAACAATAAAATCTATATTGTTACCTAATGCTTCTCTCCATCGTTTAAAAATAATTTTATTGGCTAATGCTAATTGAATATTGTAAAAAAGTCCGCCACTTATATTATTATCGTATTTTTCGCCTAAAGCAACTGCCCAAAAAAACAATTTCTTTTTTAACCCTGTTAAATGGCTTCCTGCAAGCATTATTCGTTCAAATACTTTTTCTAATAACCGAGGTACTGTACTAAAAACATTGGGTTTTACTTCTCGCAAATTATCTCCAATAGTTTCTAAACTTTCGGCATAATAAATACCAATACCCGAGTATAGATAGATGTAAGTAATTATTTTTTCGAATATATGATTCAATGGTAAAAAGCTTAATGCTTTGGCATTGGGAGTTTCTTCGTAAGGTAAACTTTTAATACTATAGGCTAAATCTGAATAAATGTTTTGATGACTTAGCATAACTCCTTTAGGAATACCGGTGGTGCCAGATGTATATATAATAGTAGCTGTATGATGGATGGGAATGGATTTTTTAATTGCTTCTACTTGTTGCAATAAAGCTTCGTTAGATACATTGGTTACTTCGCTCCAATGACTAATTCCATCTAATTTATCAAAAGAATAAATTTTTTGCAGAGAAGCTACATTAGGTTTAATGGCATTTATTTTATCAAACATTTCTGCATTGTTTACAAAAATGTATTTAACTTTTGCATCGTTTAAAATAAATTCTATTTCGTTGGGATTAGTTGTTGGATATAGCGGAACTAAAATAGCACCAACTTGCTGAACGGCTAAATCGGTAAAAACCCATTCTGGTCTGTTATTACTAATAATAGCAATTTTGTCGCTGCCTTCGGTAGTAAAATCGTTGCCACTGATGCCCAATTCAATTAAACCCGCACTAAACTTATTTACAATAGTTGCAACATCTTGGGTACTGTAACTTTTCCATTGCCCATTTTCTTTTGCAGAAAGCATATTGGCTTTAGGAAAATTGGTTAACTGATGCTCTACAGCATCAAATAGGCGCTTAATTGTTATCATATGCAATCGTTGATGAAATTACAATATCCGAATAATTATGAACTGACAAAAAAACTTTTTTGGTTTCAGTAGCAATTCCTCCATCTAAAAATTAGTATTACTTATAATATTGCCCTAAAGGCAGTTTAAAAACCCTGCTCTGCTGGAATTGTTTAAATGCTTCGGCCTGCTTTGGGTAAGTATTTATCCATGTTGCATAGTTAGAGGGATTAGCAGCGGTAGCAAATATCCATTCATTATACGCTTCAAACATGCCCTCGCGTAATAAATATTGTAAATGATCGAATAACCGGAAAGGATATTTATCTTGATTATTTTCAGCAAACCAATCTATAATAAACCTTGCCCGTATAGCTGTTAATACTTCCGGAGTAATGCCATCATCCGCTAAATTTTTACTTTTTGCAAGTGTTTCAAAAAAACGGTTGGCAAAATCTGAATGATATTGTAAAGATTGTTGCTGCATGTTATTTGAGGTATATATTTTTTTATACGCTTCAAGTAACAACGCTTTAACATTGGCAGTACGGGTTGAATAGCTTTCTAAATTTATAAAAATTTCTCCGTAAATAATTTCTTTAAACAAATTACCTGTTGATGCATAAAAATTAGTAGCATTAAAATAATTGTTACTATAGTTGGGTGCAAGTTCAATTCCTTTTTCCCACTGTTCTATGGCGCCAATTAAGTTTTTATCCGCAGCCATTAATTCGCCTATTTCATTATATATAACGCCGCTATTTGGAAATTTTTTTAAGGCAGCTTTATACATTTTTGCACACTCTTTATTTTCTGCTAAAGCTTTATAATTCATTCCTAAAATTTGAAACACTTGCTCATCAACATCAGGTCTGTCCATTATTTGTTTGCACACATTAATAGATTCGGCAAAATCTCTTTTTAGATAATTTACAAAAGCCAACTCTTCAAGCATTTCAAGATTATACGGTTCTTGTTTTAGTGCATTATTTAATACCAATGTAGCATTATCATAATCGCCTTGTTTAATAAACTCTTTAGCAGTAGCATATAATTGTTTTGCATTTTGATTTTGTCCTAAAGTTGAAAAAGAAAGTATCAATAATGCAACAATAAAAAGTAGTATGTGTTTCATGTTACTGTTTATGGAGCTTTAATTAAAAATTACATGCGTTAATAATCCATCTCGCAATTTTGGTTCAAACCAAGTGCTTTTAGGTGGCATTACATTACCACTATCGGCAATATTAAATAATTGATCAATAGTTACCGGATATAAGCTAAATGCTACTTGCATATCGCCATTGTTAACTCGTTTCTCCAATTCGCTCAATCCGCGTATACCGCCAATAAAATCTATTCTTGTATCTGTTCGTGGATCTGTGATATTCAAAATATTATTTAAAATATTATTTTGCAAAATAGTTACATCTAAAATGCCAATAGGATCGTTGGTATAGGTATTTTCTTTCGAGGTTAACAAATACCAACTGCCATCTAAGTACATACCAAATTGGTGTAAAGTATTGGGTGCAATAGCTTTTTTGCCTATTTCATTAATTGAAAATTTTTCTTCTATAGCCGCAAGAAAATCTTCTTTACTCAATCCATTCAAATCTTTTACAACCCTATTATAATCCATAATGTATAATTGATTAGAAGGAAATAATGTTGTAAGAAAATAGTTAGAAGCCGGTGTTTTTTGCTGGCCCAATGATTGGCGAACTTTAGCCGCAGAAGCTGCACGATGATGCCCATCGGCAATATATGTATTGGCTATTTTTTCTTTAAATAAAGTAGTAATGTGCTCTATTACTGCAGTATCACTTATTACCCAAATTGTATGTTGAATGTTATCGCTGGCAATAAAATCGTAAACAGGTGTTTTTGTTGATTTCCATTTTTCGATTATTGCATCTAACTCAAGATCATTTCTATATGCTAGAAAAACATTCCCTGTTTGTGCTCCTGAAGTTTTTATGTGGTTAATTCTATCTTGTTCTTTTTCAGGACGTGTAAATTCGTGTTTTTTTATTTTATTTTCTTCATAATCATCAATACTACTAAGCGCAACTAAGCCGGTTTGACTTCTGCCATTCATAATTAATTGATACACATAATAACATTCTTTACTTTCTTGAAAAAGAATTTCTCTTTTAATAAATGCATCTAAATTTTCTTTTGCCTTTTCGTAAACAATAGAAGCGTGTATATCGGTAGTATCGGGCAAATCTATTTCGCTTTTTGTAATGTGTAAAAAAGAGTTAGGGTTACCTTGTGTTTCAACTTTTGCTTCGGCACTGCTTAATACATCATAGGGTTTACTGGCTACTAATTTTGCAAATTGGGCCTGTGGGCGTAATGCTTTAAAGGGTTTAATAAGGGTCATTATTTTTATACTATTGATTTTATTATGAATTTTTTGCTGCAAATGATTTCATTAAATCGGTAAATGCAATAACACTTTCCATAGGTAAAGCATTATACATACTTACTCTTACACCACCAACGGTTCTATAACCTTTTACACCAATCATTCCGTTGTTAGTACATTCTTGTAAAAAAGATTGTAATAATGTTTCGTTCTCAATAAAAAAAACTGCGTTCATTAAGCTTCTATCTTCTTTATCAATAAAACACTTAAATAATGGAATACTATCAATGGTATTGTATAATAAGTTGGCTCTTTCTTTACTTCGTTTTTCCATTTCATTTAAGCCACCTTCTTTTTTTATCCATCGCAATGTTAGCATGGCAACATACACTGCAAAAACCGGCGGAGTATTTAATAAAGAATTGGCATCAATATGTTTCCTGTAATCCATAATTATAGGAATGGATCGCTTAATTGTTCCAAGAATACTTTTCTTAACTACCAATAAATTAACACCCGCAGCTCCCATATTTTTCTGTGCTCCTGCATAGATTAATGAAAATTCCTTAAAGTTTAATTGCCTGCTAAAAATATCGCTACTCATATCGGCAATTAATGGAATAGTTGTTTTAGGAAATGAATGCCATTGTGTTCCTTCAACCGTATTATTACTGGTAAGATGTACATATTTTGCAGAAAGCGGTATAGGAAAATTTTTATTTATGTACGTATAATTTTTATCTTTCGATGATGCAACAACCTCTATTTTCCCAAATAACGAAGCTTCTTTAATTGCTTTACTTCCCCAAATACCGTTATCGCAGTATGCTGCCATTTCATTGTCATCGAGTAGGTTCATGGGCACTTGCATAAATTGTGTGGTAGCACCTCCATGCAAAAAAAGTACTTCGTAAGTATCATCTAATTGCATTAATTCTTTTACTAAATTTCTGGCTTCTTCCATCACTTCTATAAACCAATTGGTTCTATGACCAATTTCTAAAATAGATAAACCGGTATTATTAAAGTTAATAATAGCTTCTGCAGCTTGTTGCACTACTTCTTGTGGAAGAATTGAAGGACCTGAATTAAAATTGTGTTTTTTCATTGCTTGCTAAAAAGCTGCAAGTTAATTAAAAACAAAAGAATGGTTTGTTAAGATAAAAAACTAATCGGCAACATCTGTAACACCGCCACTTACAGCAAACTTCATGGCATCTGATGCAGTAATTTTATTTAATACGCGTACTTTTTCTTTGGGAACAAGATAGGTAATACCACTTATGGCATAAGAATGCGGAACATATACCACCAAATGATCTTTTATCTCAAAATCATCCGCATCTTTTTGTGTAATAAATCCAACACGCCAAACATTTTCTGCATCAACATTTACCAAAACAGGTTTATCGAATTTCTTTTTATTACCTGCAAATGCTTCAAAAAAATCTTTAACCGAAGAATAAATAAATTTAATACCGGGTGTGTTTTCTAATACGCTATCCAATGCTTTTACCAATTTAGAAAAAATAAATGAAGAAGAAATTCTTCCTACAAATAATACAATAATGATTACAACTATAAAACCAAGTCCGGGTATTTTTTTTAAGTTTCCTTCTGCATCTTTTTCCAACCAACTGGGGAAAATAGAATGAACAATATTGGGCAATATATCGTCAACAAAATTAAATAACGATAAAACAACCCAAATGGTAATACCAATAGGAGCTAATACCGCCAACCCTTGCAAAAAATATTGAAATATTTTTTTTAGAAGTTTACTAACAATTAAAGATGTTTTTGGCTTTAACATACAGCAAAGATGGCAATAAAATGTAAACAATAAACAATTGTAATTACTAATTGTTGCATTTTAAACCGTTATTACAAGCAAATAACCTTTTAACAAATAAATATTATTTTTTTAACGGAAACTTTTGTTACAAAAATAGTTTCCGTAGTTTTGCCACCGTTTTTTTATATTATGGAAGTACAAGACAGAATTACCTATAAAGCTCATGAACTTTTTATGCGATTTGGCATTAGAAGTGTAAGCATGGATGAAATAGCCGCTAATTTAGGCATTAGCAAAAAAACCATTTACCAATTCTACTCTGATAAAGATTCGCTTGTAGATAATGTAATAAACATAGTAATTGCCGAAAATGAAACTGTTTGTTACCAACAAGCCACCAACTGTAAAGATGCGGTGCATGAGGTTTTTCTGGCACTCGATCATGTAATTGAAATGCTTGCCAACATGAACCCATCGTTAATGTATGATTTAGAAAAATATCATCACAACGCATTTAAAAAATTAACCGAACACAAAAGCAAATTTTTTGCTGCGGTTATTAAAGATAATTTAGAACGCGGCAAAAAAGAAGGATTATACAGAGAAGAAATTAATACAGATATTTTAGCACAATACCGAATTACAACCACTTTTCTTGTTTTAGATGCAATTGCATTTCATTATGGAAAATATTCTTTAACGGAAATTTTGCAAGAAATAACCGACAATTTTTTACATGGCATTGCTAGTAATAAAGGACAAAAACTAATTCAAAAATATAAACAACAAAGATTAAAAAAATAAAATTATGACCAACCGATTTAGAAAATTTTTACTACTCTCAAGCTTTGCTTGTACAGCTTTTGTATCGGCAATAGCACAATCTCCCGGACTTCATAACTTTTCAGTTCAACAATGTATAGACTATGCAGTAAAAAATAATGTGCAAGTAAAAAATGCATTATTAGCCGTTAAAATGCAACAACAACAAAATAGAGATATTACATCAGCAGCACTTCCAAATTTATCCGGAAGTTTTGGCGTTACAGATTATCTTAAAATTCCTACAACTTTAATTCCTGCACAATTTTTTGGCGGACCTGCAGGTACTTACGAGCCGGTTCAATTTGGCACAAAATATAATTCAAGTGCCAATTTGCAATTACAACAGCTATTATTTGATGGACAAGTTTTTGTTGGTTTACAAGCTAGGGCTGCTTCAATGGAGTTTCAAGAAAAAAATGTTGAAGTAACACAAGAAGTAATTAAAGCCAATGTATATAAAATATATTATCAGTTGGCAGTAAGCAAAACGCAAATTAATTTATTAGATGCCAATATTGAAAGATTAAAAAAATTACAACACGAGGTTACTGTAATGTATAATAATGGCTTTTCTGAAAAGTTAGATATTGATAAAATAAATGTTCAAATTGCTAACCTTGAAACTCAAAAACAAAAAGCACTCAATTCAATTCAGATTGGTTACTTAGGATTAAAAACATTAATGGGAATGCCTATAAAAGATTCCTTAACCTTAACGGATGAAATTAGCTACGATAATATTAAAACCGGATTAGCAGATACCGGATATCAATACACAGATAGAAAAGAATTTCAATACCTGAATATTGCAAAAAAGTTAAACGAATACAATATTAAACGTTATAAACTTAGTTATTATCCTTCTATTGCATTTACCAGTGTGTTTAGTAAACAAGCCTTTAGATCTCAATTTGATATTTTTGGAAAAGGCGATTGGTTTACTACCTCTTTTGTAGGTCTTAATATATCTGTGCCAATTTTTGATGGCTTTTCAAAAGATTCGAAAATTAAACAAGCTAAAATTTCATTATTACAAACCAATAACCAACTCGATAACTTAAAACTTACTATTGATAATGAAGTACAACAAGCTAAACTTAATTTCGAAACAGCTATTAACACTTTAAACTTTCAAAAGAAAAATATGGATTTGGCCGAAAGTGTTTATAACCAAACAAAGAGAAAACTTGAAACCGGTACCGGATCTAACATAGAAATAACTACCGCACAAACCGACTTAATTACTGCACAAACAAATTACATTGGCGCCATGTACGATGCAGTAATTGCAAAAGTTGATTATAATAAAGCTATTGGTAAATTAAAATAATAATATCTAAAATCTTAATACATTTTTTATGCAAAAAATAACTATTGTTTTTGTTACTGCTTTTATGTTGACATTAATTTCATGCGAAACAAAAACAGACAATACCAACCTACTAAATACTAAAAAAGCCAAGTTGGAAGATTTGAAAAAACAACAAACAAAACTTGGTGAAGAAATTGTAAAATTAGAAAATGAAATTACCCTGTTAGATACTTCGGCCATTAAACAAGAAAATGCAAAATTAGTAAGCATTATGCCGATTGAAGCACATCAGTTTAATCATTTTATCGACTTGCAAGGTAAAATTGAAGCTGTAAATATTATGTATGTAACCCCACGTGCACAAGGCGGACAAGTAAAGGAATTATTAGTAAAGCAAGGGGATTTTGTAAAGAAAGGTGCTTTACTTTTAAAATTAGATGATGCCATTGTAAAAAAACAATTAGACCAATTACAAACACAACTAAGTTTTGCTAAAGATTTATATCAACGCCAACAAAACTTATGGAAAGAAAATATTGGTACAGAAGTTCAATTATTACAAGCAAAAAATTCTGTTGATAATATTGAAAAACAAATAAGCACTGTAAAAGAACAACTTAGTTTTTCGAATGTATATGCACCAATCGATGGCGTTTTAGAAACAGTAAATATTAGAGTAGGCGAAACATTTATTGGTGTATTAGGCCAATCTCCTCAAATATCTATTGTAAATACTTCTAACTTAAAACTTACTGCACAAGTGCCGGAAAATTATTTAGAAAAGGTAAAAGTAGGAACACGCATTAAAATAACTTTCCCCGATATTAATAAAACAATAGAAGCTGCCGTTAATGTTGTTGGAAAAATTATCGATCCACTCAGTCGCAGTTTTTATATTGAAGCAAAACTTCCTGCCGATAAAGATTTAAAACCTAATCAAGTTGCAGAAGTTAAAATTCTCGATTACAGTGTTGCCAACGCTATTACCGTTCCTATCAATACTATACAAACCGATGAAAAAGGAAAATTCGTTATAGTAGCATTAGAGCAAAACGGAAAAATTATTGCCCATAAAACAACAGTAAGTATAGGAGAATTATATGGCGATAGAATTGAAATAAAATCGGGTTTAAAAACAGGAGATAAACTAATTACCGATGGCTTTCAAAATTTATATGAAGGGCAATTAATTACAACCGATCAGAAATAAAATTTGATTGCTGATTAACAAATTAAAGTACCGGTGCATAATACAACCTTATTGCCAAGTGCTTAAAAATTTGTTCAAAAAAATAAACCTACAAACTAATAAACGAATTATATGAGTGTATTAGAAAATATTACCGGAAAGTTTAAGCAGTTTGGTCCTACCACATGGTCAATAAAAAACAGAACATCTGTTTATTTAATAATGCTATTTGTAACTATGTGGGGTGTAAACCAATTTATTACTTTACCAAAAGAACAGTTTCCCGATATTGTAATTCCTACAATTTATGTACAAACTATTTATGTAGGAAATTCACCAAAAGATATTGAAAACTTAGTAACACGACCCATTGAAAAACAAATTAAGGGAATTACAGGCGCAAAAATTAAAAAAGTAACCAGCACTTCGGTACAAGATTATTCGGCTATACAAGTAGAATTTGATACCGATGTACCTACAGATGTGGCATTGCAAAAAGTAAAAGATGCAATGGATAAGGCTAAACAAGATTTGCCAACCGATTTAACACAAGCACCCACCGCCTTAGAAGTTAGCTTTAGCGAACAACCTATTATGTACGTAAATGTAAGTGGTAATTATGATGTAGTTCGCTTAAAGAAATTTGCTGACGATTTAAAAGATAAATTAGAAGAAATTTCTCAAATCAACCGCGTTGATTTAGTAGGTGCTCCGGAAAGAGAATTTCAAGTGAATATTGATAATTACCGAATGCAAGCAGCCAATATTACTTACAACGATATTGCAAATGCCATTGCTTACGAAAATATGGATATATCCGGCGGTTTATTGGATGTTGGAAATATGAAACGTAATTTACAATTAAAAGGAGAATTTAAAACCGCTTTTGATATTGAAAAAATTATTGTTCGTAATACAAGCGGAGCTCCGGTATATTTAAAAGATATAGCAACCATTAAAGATACTATTAAAGAATCTGAAAGCTATGCCCGACTAAATGGCGATAATGTAATTACACTAAATATTATTAAACGTGCAGGCGAAAATTTAATTGAAACAAGCGATGCTGTAAAAAAAGTTACCAAAGAAATGCAGCAATCGCAATTTCCGAAAGATTTAAAAGTGGTTATCACCGGCGATCAGAGTAAACAAACTCGTACCTCGTTTAACGATTTAGTAAATTCTATTATCATCGGATTTATTTTGGTATTGCTTATTTTAATGTTTTTCATGGGTTTAACCAATGCCTTCTTTGTGGCACTTAGTGTTCCGCTAAGTATGTTTGTGGCATTTATGTTTTTACCTGCAGCCGATATTATTGTTGGCGGGCACGTTACACTTAACTTTATTGTACTTTTTGCATTATTATTCGGATTAGGAATTATTGTAGATGATGCCATTGTTGTAATAGAAAATACACACCGCATTTTTGTTCAAGGCAAAGGATTTCTTTCTTCCGAAAAAGCAGCCATGATGGCCGCAGGCGAAGTATTTATTCCGGTATTAGCCGGTACTTTAACTACCCTTGCACCATTCTTCCCATTATTATTCTGGCCGGGCATTATTGGTAAATTTATGATTTACTTACCTGCAATGCTTATTTTCACTTTATCTGCATCGTTAATTGTTGCATTTATAATGAATCCGGTTTTCGCAGTAGATTTTATGAACCATTCCGATGATGAACCGGTTAAAAGAAAAACTGTACTATTTAAACGCCCCACTTTTTGGCTAATTATTGTGGTAGGAATTTTATTAAACATTGTTGGTCATAATATTGCAGCATCGGCAGTTGTTGTTGAAGGAAGTTCATCTCCTGCAACACCCTATTTATTTTTTGGAAACTTTTTATTGGTTTTTGCCTCATTAATGATATTTAATCGGTTTGTATTAGATGGTTGGATTTTATATTTCCAAAACCATGCATTGCCTTGGATAATGAATCATTATGAAAATTTATTGCGTTGGGCATTAAAAGGATGGAGACCGGTATATTTATTATTATCTACCATTGCCCTATTATTCTTTTCATTCATGTTTTTTGGTGCCAGAAAAGTGCCAGTAGTTTTCTTTCCGAAAGGAGATCCTAACTATATCTATGTTTACCTAAAATTACCCGTAGGAACTTCGGTTAATTACACCGATTCTATTACCCACGTTTTAGAAAATAGAGTTGATAAAGTTTTAGGAATAGATTACGCTAAAAATAAAAATAACCCTATTGTAGAAAGTGTTATTACCAATATAGCCGTAGGTGCTAACGACCCTATGAGTGGAGATAGAAGCACAAGAAGCGAATTAGGCAGAATTCAAATTTCATTTGTTGAATTTGAAAAAAGAAATGGTGTTTCTACGGCTCCATACCTCGATTCTATACGCCATGTATTAAAAGGTATAGCCGGTGCAGAAATTAGCGTTGATCAAGAAAAAAATGGACCACCAACCGATCCTCCGGTAAATATTGAAATTGCCAGCGAAGAATTTGATGATATGATTAAAACCGCTGTTGGATTAAAAAATTATCTCGATTCAATACAAGTTCCGGGTGTTGAAGAATTGAAAATGGATATTGATTTAAATAATCCCGAAATTACTTTAACCGTAAATAGAGAACGAGCTTTAAGAGAAGGTGTTTCTTCGGCTCAAATAGGAATGCAACTACGTGCCGCATTATTTGGAAAAGAAGCCGGAAAAATTAAAGATGGAAAAGATGAATATAAAATTCAAATAAGAAATGAACAATTAGAACGAAAAAGTTTAGTTGATTTATTAAATATGAATATTATTTTTAGAGATATGGCCGCAGGTGGTGCAGTAAAACATATTCCAATTATTAACTTAGTAAATGTAGATTACACAAGCACTTTAGGAAGTGTAAAACGAAAAAATCAAAAACGTGTAATTAC
>JAKAJX010000087.1 GCA_021824855.1 Bacteroidota bacterium
CAATAGCAATTTATATTATTGAGTTATTGCATCGTTGCTTAAAGCAACCCGAGCCCAATTCGAATTTATTTTATATAGTTGAAAATATTTTGCAAAAAATAGATACACAAACAGATAGGTATATTGCTAATATTCCTGTGTATTTTATTCTGCAACTAACTGCTGAATTGGGATTTCAGATTCATGGTAAAATTTCGGAAGATACTCCCATACTCGATTTAAAAGAAGGTCAATTTGTGAAGGATACACCGCTACACCCTTTTTATGTTGGCCATGAGCAATCTTTAATTATTTCGAAGCTATTGCACATGAAAGATGAAAATGAATTGGGGAATATATTATTGAATAGAACATTGCGCCAGCAATTATTACAAACCTTGCAATTGTTTATTAGTTTGCATATTGCCGACTTTGGCGAAATAAAAAGTTTATCAATTTTACAAGAAATTTTAAGCTAAATATTTTTTTCCTCTTTTAATCCATACTGTTTTAATTAGTACAAAACTTATTATACTATAAAGTAGTACATCGAGCAATAAATTAAAGATCGAAAAATATCTTTCGGCCATAATTTGTTTTTCGGGTTCGGCATAAAAAAATACCAAAGGCCAGCCAAACGAAGTATAATTTTGAAAGGGAGATGCAAATTTTGAGAAACTAAAAGTAACACTTACAAATAATACAACGGTAATTAACGAGGCTAACGAAGCTTTTTTCATAGTAATCTTTTTATTGTTGTAGCAGCACTTAGTTTTTCATCTTCAACATGTTCCATTATAAGTACGCCGGGGCATTTATCTTTCTCAAAACTTCCTAATGCGTCATCAAATTGCAATGCCTTAGAGCCATTGCTGGTAGCCCATTGCAGCATTTCTGTAAGGGTAACCGATGGAAAATTTTGTTGAATAACTTTCATTTCTTCTAAAATGCTTAAACTATAATTACTTGCTAAACTATCGGTGCCTAAAACAATATTGCAATTATTTTTTATAAGCAACTCAATAGGCGGCAAAGTGTTTTCAATGAAAGTATTAGCTCTAACGCATAAACAATAAAAAAATTGTGGTATTTGATGTTGTATAAACTTAATATCGGGTTCTTTAATAAATGTATTATGAACTAATAAAACATTTTTTGCTTGTTTTAAATAAGAAACATACGATTGTACACTGCTTTTGCCCGTGGGGGTAAAAAAAGTATTATCAATTTGCATCATTTCAAACATGCGATTAAAGTCGCCGGTTTTATTGATAAACAAATCATCTTCGAATGATGTTTCCTGATTATGAATGGTAGTTGTTTTAGTATTAAATTGGTTAGCCAATAAACTCCATAAATTTTTTGAAACGGAATATGGGGCGTGTGCCGCAAATGCATTTTTAATTGTTGCATTTTCTATTTTTTGAAATGCTTCGAAATGCGTTTTACTTCTTTCAAATCTGTGTTGTGCTATTTCCGGAAGCCACCCGCTTACTTCAATAAAATTATAATAAGCTAATCTGTTTTTTTCTTTTTGTGGTATGGTAGATGTGTTATTACAAATATCTCCAACGGCTACAATGCCATTCAATAGCATATCATCTTCTGCTTTAGCAATGGCTATAGCAATTTGCTCTTCATTAAATCTGTTGCGTTGTGTAACAACATTAAAAACAAAATCAACTAAGCCTGTTTTTTCGGGAATGGCAGCTTTTAAGTGGCTTAATTCTAAATGGCAATGGGCATTAATAAATCCCGGACAAAGAATACCCTTAACATATTGCACATCTTCACCCGCTTCTTGTTTATTTATAATATCAATTATTTTTCCTTTTTCATTGGTAATTAAAACCATTTCATTACCGAGCATACGGTAGCCATTAAACAATTGGTCGGCTATAAATTTTAAATAGGGCAAATTGAATATTTTAAGTTGCAATTTCTGTTTTTTATGATTGTTAAAAAAAGTATTGTTATTGCTTAAGCGTATTTTAAAAGACCATTTAAGAACCATTTTACGGAAAGAAATATTTTTTGAAACAAAAATTTTATTGATAATCAATTTGTTATAAAGATGCAAGTAAAAATAGTGCTCTAATTTCTTGGAAAATACTATCTCAAACCTCTACCTTTGCCACCCATTAAAAATTCGGCGGGATAGCGCTGAAAAAATTTAAACAGAAATATATGAGTAAACTTCATTTCACTACCAAACATGCGAACGCGGCTACCGTACAACGCAACTGGTATGTTGTAGACGGTACTAATCAAACCGTAGGACGTATGTGTTCCAAAATTGCTGCTATTCTTCGTGGTAAGAATAAAGCATATTATACGCCTCACGTAGATTGTGGCGATTATGTAATTGTAATTAATGCCGATAAAGTAGTTTTTACCGGTAATAAAATGGATGAAAAATTATATCAAAACTTTTCGGGTTATCCGGGAGGTTTAAAAGAAGAAGCAGCCAAAGATTTATTAAAACGCAGACCGGAAGTGATTGTTGAAAGAGCTGTAAAAGGAATGTTGCCTAAAAATAGATTAGGTCGTAAAATGTTTAAAAAATTATTTGTATATGCAGGTGCACAGCATGTTCATACTGCACAAAATCCTAAAGAATTAAAATTTTAATACCCATTGCTAATAATTATTAGCTAAAAAAAATAAAAATGGAAAAACAAAAAAATGCAGTTGGTCGTCGTAAAGAAGCTGTAACCCGCGTTTTCATTAGCAAAGGGGATGGCAAAATAATAATTAACGACAAAGATTATAAAGAATATTTTCCTTTGGTTTATTTACAAAATCAAGTGGAAGCTCCATTAAAAGTTGCAGAAGTTTCGGGTAAATTTGATATTGTAGTAAATGCAGCAGGTGGTGGTTTAAAAGGCCAGGCAGAAGCTACTAAATTAGCTATTGCTCGTGCTTTATTAGAAATTAATGCTGAGTTTCGTCCGGTATTAAAAGCTGCAGGTCATTTAAAACGTGATCCGCGTGGTGTTGAACGTAAGAAATTCGGTCATAAAAAAGCTCGTCGCAGCTTCCAATTTTCTAAACGTTAATTTATCTGACAATTTCAAATCACAAATCACAAATTTCAAATTATTACAATGGAAAATAATACTTCACTTCAGCAACTACTTTTAGAAGCCGGTGTTCATTTTGGTCACCTACGTAAGAAGTGGAATCCAAAAATGTTGCCTTACATTTTTGCCGAAAAGAAAGGTATTCACATTATAGACTTAAACAAAACAGTAGATAGTTTACAAGAAGCTGCTGCAGCTATGAAACAAATAGCTAAAAGTGGTAAAAAAATTATGTTTGTTGCTACTAAAAAACAAGCAAAAGAAATTGTAAGCGAAAGTGCCAAAAAAGTAAATATGCCATTTGCAACCGAACGTTGGTTAGGTGGTATGCTTACTAATTTTAATACTGTTCGCAAGAGTGTTAAAAAAATGCAGAGCATTGATAAAATGTTGAATGATGGTAGTGCCGATAGTTTAACTAAAAAAGAACGTTTAACATTAACACGAGATAAAGAAAAAATGGAAAAAGTATTAGGCGGTATTGCCCAATTAGGTCGCTTACCGGCTGCTTTATTTCTTGTTGATATTGGACATGAACATATTGCATTAGCAGAAGCTAAACGCTTGGGCATTACTACATTTGGTATGGTAGATACCAATTGTGATCCTAATAAAGTTGATTTTGCAATTCCGGCAAATGATGATGCTACCAAATCCATTGCAATTATTACCAATTATATTACTGCTGCAATTGCCGAAGGTTTAGCAGAACGTCAAGCAAGCAGAGAAGAAGAAGAAGCTTCACATGATGATGCTAATGAAAAAGAAGCACAAGCTCGTCGCTTAGAAGCCGAAGCACAAGCCGAAGGTGGTCGTGGTGGTCGTAGAGGCGGAGGCGGTAACAGTCGTGGTGGAGGCAATGCACCGGGTCAAGCACCTAAACGCCGTGTTGCCAATACACGTAAACCAGCTGCTGGCGGTAAATAATTGTTCGAGTACTAAAATATACCTGTATATTTTAAAATGAGCATTCTACTAATTCTCCATTTTTAAAGATGTGAGAAAGTGAATGGCGATAATTAAATAGTAAAACATTCAAAATATTATTTTTATGAGTACAACTGTAGCAATAACTGCTGCCGATATAAATAAGTTGCGTCAAGCAACGGGAGCGGGTATGATGGATTGCAGAAAAGCTTTAACCGAAACTAATGGAGATTTTGAAGCTGCGATAGATTGGTTGCGTAAACAAGGACAGAAAGTTGCAGCTAAACGTAGTGATCGTGAAGCAAAAGAAGGAGTTGTAATTGCTAAAACAACTGCCGATAATAAAACAGGATTTATAATTTGCGTTAGCTGCGAAACAGATTTTGTATCGAAAAATGCCGATTTTGTTGCGTTTGCTCAAAGCATTGCCGATGCAGCAGTTAGCAATAATGTAAAATCTATTGCCGAGTTAAACGAAATAACAGTAGGAGAAGCTAAAGTAGCAGATTTAATTAATGATAAATTGGCATCAATTGGTGAAAAAATAGGTATTAGCCGTTTCGAAAGAATAGAAGCTCCTTATGTGGCTTCATACATTCACGGTGCTTACCGTTTAGGTGTTTTAGTAGGTTTAAATAAAGATGCTGCAGAAGCAGGAAAAGATGTAGCAATGCAAATTGCCGCATTAAATCCGGTTGCAGTAGACCCTGCTTCAGTACCAGCCGAAACAGTGGAGAGAGAAAGAAGTATTGTAATTGATACAATGAAAGCCGATCCTAAAATGGCAGGTAAACCAGATGAAATGCTTGCTAAAATTGCTGAAGGTAAATTAAATGCTTTCTTTAAAGAACAAACTTTATTAGCTCAGGCATTTGTAAAAGATGGAAGTAAATCTGTTGCTGAATATTTAAAATCGGTTGATGCAGATTTAAAAGTAGCCGAATTTAAACGAGTAGCTTTAGGATAAATAAGTACGAAAAAAATTTGCAAAAGAGGATTGATTCATTCAATCCTCTTTTTTTTGTTTGGCATATCATTAAAAATTAAGGTTATTTGCATTCAAATCAATCCCTTCACTATGCTTCCGAAATATAAACGTATCCTATTAAAACTTTCAGGCGAGGCCTTATTAGGCGATCAAAAAAATGGAGATCCTTTTAATCCTACTATTATCGAGCAATATGCGCACGATATTAAATCGGTAACAAACTTAGGTGTTCAAGTAGCTATTGTTATTGGTGGTGGAAATATTTATAGAGGTATGAATGAAGCCGAAAGTGGTATTGAACGGGCTCATGGCGATTATATGGGTATGTTGGCCACTGTAATAAATGCGATGGCTATGCAAGCAATGTTGGAAAGATTTGGTGTGTATACCAGATTACAAAGTGCTATTAATATGGAACAAGTTGCCGAACCATATATACGTCGTAAAGCATTGCGTCATTTAGAAAAAGGACGGGTAGTTATTTTTGGTGCAGGTACCGGAAACCCTTATTTTACTACCGATACAGCCGGCTCTTTACGAGCAATTGAAATGAAAGCCGATGTTATTTTAAAAGGAACAAGAGTTGATGGCATATACAATGCAGATCCTGAAAAAAATTCAGATGCAAAAAAATACGATACCATTACTTTTAGTGAATGTATTTCTAAAAATTTGCGAGTAATGGATATGACAGCATTTACCCTTTGTATGGAAAATAAATTACCCATTATTGTATTTAATATGAACAAGCCCGGTAACTTATTAAAAGTGGTAGAAGGTGTAAATGTGGGAACGCTTGTTAGTTAGCATTTAATTTTATTCGTTAAATGTTTATTCAATCTAAATTGCCCAATATTGGCACTACTATTTTTACAGTAATGAGCTCATTGGCTGTAAAATATAATGCAATTAATTTAGGGCAAGGTTTTCCCGATTTTATGATGAGTGAAGATTTAATTGCTCTTACAAACAAAGCCATGAGCGAAGGATTCAATCAGTACACACACATGAATGGATACCCTTTATTGCGAGAAAGATTGGCTGAAAAAATTAAAAAATTATACTCTACAAATATTAATGCCGATAGCCAAATTACCATTACACCCGGTGGCACATACGCTATTTATACTGCGTTAACAACTATATTACAACCAGGCGATGAAGTAATTGTTTTTGAGCCTGCTTACGATAGTTATATTCCTAATATTGAAATTAACCAGGCAAAGCCTGTACTTATTTCTTTGCAATATCCCAATTATTCAATTCCTTGGGAGGAGGTAAGAAAAAAAGTAAATAATAAAACACGAGCAATTATTATTAATACACCACATAATCCTACGGGAATGGTGTTATCTGAAAATGATATTGAACAACTAAGAAGTATTGTAAATGGAACAAATATTTTTATTATAAGCGATGAAGTATATGAACATTTAATATTTGATGCATTACAGCATCAATCAATACTGCTGCATCCCGATTTATTAGAAAGAAGCTTTGTATGTTTTTCATTTGGTAAAACCTATCATTGTACCGGATGGAAATTAGGATATTGTATTTCATCACCCGAATTAATGCAAGAATACAGAAAAGTGCATCAATTTAATGCCTTTAGTTGCGATACTCCCAAACAAGTTGCTTTAGCCGAATATCTGCAAAATAGTTCGGCATATTTATCGCTCGGGGTATACCTCCAGCAAAAAAGAGATTATTTTAGAGAATTAATGAAAGCCACGCCATTTCAGCTTATTCCATCTCATGGAAGTTATTTTGAGTGTTATAGTTACCAGAATTTATCTAATGAAAACGATTTTGATTTTGCCGTTCGATTAACAAAAGAAAATGGCATAACTGCCATACCGTTATCTTCTTTTTATAAAAATAAAACGGATAATAAAGTATTGCGTTTTTGCTTTGCAAAAAAAGAAGACACCTTGAAAAGTGCAGTTGAAAGATTATTGTCAATCTAAAAAAAAGAGTAACACATGGTATGTATTACTCTTTATAAAAATTCTGTTCTAACTTCTTATTTTATTAATTCGTTAATAGTAACTTTTGGAACTAATAGATGAGAAACTTGTTCAACAATAATTTCTTTAGGTAAATTAAAAGATGCCGATTCTTTCATATTGGTTGATGAAGCACCTATTTTTACGGTATACTTTCCGGCATCGGCAATCCATGCAGCATGGTTGGTATTAAAAGATGCCAAATCGTTAGCAGTGATAGTGAAATGTAAGGTTTGTGATTCTCCTGCTTTTAATAAATTGGTTTTTGCAAATGCTTTCAGTTCTTCATTGGGTTTATTTAAACCGTTTGAAGGAGCAGCAATATATAATTCAACCACTTCTTTACCGGCTAATTTTCCTGTGTTAGTTATTGTTACAGCAGCGGTAATTTTTCCTTTATTAAATTCGGTAGAACTTAATTTTAAGTTGCTGTATTTAAATGTAGTGTATGATAAACCGTATCCAAACTCGTAAGATGTTTTAATATTGAAAGTATTATAATAGCGATACCCAACATAAATACCTTCTTCATATACTACTTCGGCAGGTTTGCCAAATAGAGGATGGCCGGGTGCTTTTGGATCTAACTCTTTGCCCGGAAAGTTTTTGGCCGATGGCACATCGGTATAACTTACAGGAAAAGTTGTTGCTAATTTTCCCGATGGATTTACCTTTCCACTTAAAACATCGGTAACTGCATTACCTGCTTCAATACCCGGTTGCCAAGCTAATAATATAGCATCTACATTGTCTTTCCAGCTTGCAGTTTCAATTACTCCGCCAATATTTAAAACAACAATTACTTTTTTATTTTTTGCATGATAGGCACTAACAATTGTATTAATTAAACTTTGTTCGGTAGCAGATAAATTAAAATCGTTGTCTACTTTTCTATCGGCACCTTCTCCTGCATTTCTTCCAATGGTAATAATTGCTGCATCGGTAGTATTTGCTTGTTCATTAGCCATTTCGTTACTAATGCCTAATTCCGGTATTGGTGGAATGATATCGAAGAAAAACTTAGGCTTGGGTTGTTTGGCTTTAGCAGCAGTAATATATTCTTGATAATCTTTTTTTAAGTTGGAACTGATACTGTATCCTGCATTTGTTAAGCCATCTAATAATGAAACAGTATATGCTTTATTTACATCGCCACTGCCTGTTCCGCCTGCAATAAAATTGTATGATGTATTACCAAATAAGGCAATAGTTTTATGTTGTAAAGGAAGTGTATGATTGTTTTTTAATAAAATCATTCCTTCAGAAGCTGCTTTGCGAGAAACCTGTGCATGTGCTTTTAAATCCGGTTTATCAGAATATTTATATCCTTTGTATGTTGGAGACATTAAAACAAGATTTATAATGCGTTCGCAATTTTCATCTAAAACTTTTTCATCAAGGGTACCCGATTTTACTGCCTCTGTAATGGCAGCTTGTTGCACAGTTGTTCCGGGCATTAATAAATCGTTTCCGGCTTTCATTTGTGCTACTGCATTTTTTCCGCCAAACCAATCGGTCATTACCAAACCTTTAAAACCCCATTCTTTTCTTAAAATTTTGGTTAATAATTCAGGGCTCTCCGAAGTGTAGGTTCCGTTGATTAAATTGTAAGAAGACATTACCGTCCATGGTTGAGATTTTTTTACGGCAATTTCAAATCCTTTCAAATAAATTTCTCTTAATGCTCTTTCACTTACAACCGTATTGATACTGTTTCTATTTGTTTCCTGATTATTGGCTGCAAAATGTTTAATAGAAGTACCTACTCCATTCGATTCAATTCCATTTACCATTGCAGCCGTAATATTTCCTGCAATTACGGGGTCTTCAGAATAATATTCAAAATTTCTGCCTCCCAATGGGTTGCGATGAATGTTTAATGCCGGTGCTAATAATACATCAATGCCATATTCTTTTACTTCGTTTCCAAAAGCTACGCCTACTTGTTTTACCAAAGCCGTATCCCATGACGAAGCTAATAAAGTACCAACAGGCCATGCTGTAGCAAAATAAGTTTTTGTATCGTTTTCTCTTTTTGGTGTTATTCTAACGCCTGCAGGTCCATCGGATAATGTAAGAATAGGAATTCCAAAACGTGCAATACCATGAGTTCTTCCGGCAGCTCCGGGAACTTTTTCGGGTATACTGGCATCTTCTTTACTGGTAGGCGGTAAAGAAATTCCCAATACATTTTTGGAAGAATCTTTTTTATTAGTGTTGGGCATTGCAGGCATTCTAAAGCCCATACCTACTACCAATTTTACTTTCTCATCCAAACTCATTTTCGAAACAATATCTTTTGCTTTTGAAGATGTTTGAGAAAATAGGAGCGATGGAATGCAGCATAGCATCGCAAGCAATAACTTTTTCATATTTTTTTACAATTGATTGCTACAAAGTTCTTGTGCAATTGGCGATATTTCATTGATAATTGTCAAAATAAAAAAAGGCAGTTCTTTTTTATTTATACGCCCTAATTCTGCTTAGCGTTTCTTGTGTAATACCTAAAAAAGAAGCAATATAGGCCAATGGTACTCGTTGAATTATTGCCGGAGTACGTTCCATTAATTTATTATACCGTTGTTGTGCAGTTTCGAATTGAATAGAATCCATTCGATATTGCGAAATAATTAATGAGCTGGTAACGGTTTTGCGTAACCATTTTTCAATATCATGATGGGTGTCGGCTAATCTCATTAAATCATCGTGTGGAATGCCATACACTTCTGAAGGTTCAATGGTATGAATTATTAATTTGCTGGGCACTCTTTGAAAAAAACTAATGATGGATAAAAAGAATGTTCCATCCATAGCAATCCATTCGGTAATCTCTTTTCCATTTTTAAAATAATAAATTCTGGCAATTCCTTTTTTAATAAAATAAATATAATCGCTAACGTTATTTTCTCTTAGTAGTAGATGATCTTTTGGAACTTGCCATTGTTTCCAGGAAGACAAAAATATTTTTTTACTTTCTTCGGAAAGTGGACTTACTTTTTCAATTGCATAATTAAGTTCTTTCACTGGCAATAGCTTGAGCATCTAAATTAGGTATTTAAAAAGTGTGCAAACCAGAAATTATTTTACCATTGATTATCTCCATCAATTAATCTGCCTAATCCGCCCAAAACACTTCCTTCTTCTCTATTTTTAATGGTAGCATAAGCCAATATTCTGCCGGCTAAACGACTGATGGGAAGGCTTTGAATCCAAACTGTTCCCGGACCTTGCAAGGTTGCAAAGAAAACTCCTTCGCCGCCAAAAAGAGTATTTTTTATACCACCAATGAATTGAATGTCGTAATTAACGGTTGCTGTAAATCCAACAATACAGCCGGTATCAATTTTTAAAATTTCACCTGCTTGTAATTCTTTTTGTTGTACATAACCACTGGCATGCATAAAGGCCATGCCATCGCCATCTAATTTTTCCATTATAAAACCTTCGCCACCAAATAAACCTGTTCCCAATTTTTTTTGAAATTCGATACCAATACTTACACCTTTTGCTGCGCAGAGAAAAGCATCTTTTTGGCAAATAATTCTGTTACCAAGTTGTTGTAAATTAAGCGGAATAATTTTTCCCGGATAAGGCGATGCAAAACTTACATGTTTTTTACCCTGACCAACATTTGTGTAAGCTGTCATAAATAAATTTTCGCCGGCAAGTACACGTTTACCTGCATTCAATAATTTTCCGAATAATCCGGAGCCTTGGTTATTGCTTCCATCACCAAACATAGTTTCCATGGTAATGCCATCTTCCATCATCATAAATGCACCGGGCTCGGCAATAGCTGTTTCGTTGGGATCGAGTTCTATTTCTACGTATTGCATTTCTTCTCCAAAAATGCGATAGTCTATTTCGTGGTTCTGTATCATAATTATAATAATATCGGCAAAAGTATAAATAGCTTAATACAAATAAGCCACTCTTTTTGAAGAGCGGCTTATTATCATTATTACCAATATTGTAATTGGTATTTATTAAAACCAACTACCAATAAAAGCGTTGTTTACTTTTTGGTTTTTTAGTTTTTCTGTTCTACGTTTTCTTTGAGCACGATGCCGTAGAAGTGCTACTGCCATTAGTGGTAAAAAAATAATTGTAAATGGCGGAATTCCCAACATGCTAATCCATTTACCTCCAAACATTTTACGCATGGGTCTTCTTAAGCGTTCTGCAATTAAATACATACTTGGGACAATAACCAGTGTCATAAAAAATGCGAAGGATAATCCAAAGATGATGGTCCAGCTTAAAGGTTTCCAGAAGCGAGCATTATCGCCACCAAAGAAAATATGCGGATTCCAATTAGCAAACATGGTAACAAAATCAATATTAAACCCAACGGCTAAAGGAATTAATGCAAGTATAGCTGCCATTGCGGTTAATAATACAGGAATGATACGTGTTTTTCCGGCTTGTATAACGGCTTCTCTTGTTTTTAAACCTCTGGCACGTAATTCATCTGCAAATTCAATTACTAAAATTCCATTCTTTACCACAATACCTGCTAATCCAACAATGCCAATTCCGGTCATTACTACCGATACTTCCATTTTAGTTATACCAAAACCAAGCATTACACCAATAATACTAAATACTATTTCGGTTAAGATGATAACTGCTTTGCTGATAGAATTAAATTGAAGTACAAGAATAAATAGAATTAATCCTAATGCAATTAGTAGGGCTTTGCCTAAAAATGCTCCTGTTTCGGCTTGTTGCTCGCCTTCGCCGGTTTGTTTAATGGTTACATTATCGGATTTCTTTTTAAAGTTGGCAATATGTTTTGATAGAATTTGATTTACTTCTGTTGGTGTAAAACCCGATAAAACATTAGAGCGAAGTGTAATTACACGTTTTTGATTTTTTCGTTTTACACTTCCTAAAGTGCTTGTGTAATCTACATTTACTAAGTTAAT